>JAZUIB010000015.1:0-6172 GCA_045642025.1 Synergistaceae bacterium | reverse complement strand
TGAAATTTCATTTACCATTTCCTTACTTTCCAAAAATTCTTTCTTCGTAAAACTTTTTGGTTGCTTTATCTGCCGCAACGCTTTAATTATCGAACCTGCCATTGAAACTGAAATCTGTGTCTTTGCCATTACCATACACCTCTCACAGGAATTTTTGTTCTACTCATCGTGCGATAATTATACTATTATTTATTATAAAATATCAATATTATTTAATAAAATACTTGTTTTTTCTCTCGGTTTTCTATAAAATTTTCTCAGCAAATTTATAGTGTCGGAGTAAAACGGCAGGCTATGTTTTGTACCACATTTTACTGCGTAAAAGTGTTACAAAACACGGAATACTCATACACGCTTCGCGGTATTCGTATCTCCGTTGCCTGCCAGCGGGGTACACCCCTCTGGACTCCCCACGCGAGCATCTTCGATGTTCGCTTGCAAGAGCAGCTGCAGCTTTTACGACGCAAAGAAGCGGCGTAAAAGGGCAGCTAATGCGCAGGGCAAAAACATACTGCCTCAAAAATAAATACCATAAGGAGCAATTCTTTTATGCCAAAAGTTGCCGACAATTACATTAAACTGGAAAACGTTGTAAGATTAAGGGTTTCAAATGCTTTGTTAATCAAACTGAAAATAATTGCAACCGCAGCCGGTAAACCTATCAGCTGGGTAATAAGACGTCAACTTATGGGTATGAAAATTCCGACCCAAGCTGATGTAATTAAGATAGATGAAATACGTCAGCTTAAAAACATGGTAAGAAAAAACGGAGCAATGTTTAAGCATGAAATTACCAATCTTGAAAAACTTTTTAGACATTATGACCTTACAGGCGTATGCGATGAAAAACTTTTGCAGGATACCATAAGACAAATTAAAGATACTGCCAACGCTTGTGAAAGTGCAGAGCGTCAGACAAAAGTTTTGTTTGTAAAACTTATGAATGAAGAGAAAGCATAATGATTGTAAAGGTAATGCAAACACCGGCAGACGGAATAAGCAGTTTTCAAAGACTGGTTTCTTATGTGGAAGCAGCAAAGCCTTCTCTTGGAGAAAAGTGTCTGTACAAAAACTGGCGTGGCTTCGATGAGATTGAATGTTCAAGTCAAAAAATGCGTATAGGAACAATGATGGCAACAGCAAGCAGTAATGTTCTGTGTAAAGATCCTGTATGGCATGGCTGCATAAGTTTTCGTGAGGGAGAAATTCCAACAAAACAACAGATAGAAGAATGTGTAGATATTTATCTCAAAAAATATAAATTTGAAGGGTATCAGGTAGTCTACGGAGTTCACCAAAATACAGATAACATACACATTCATATTGCCTTAAACAGAATCCATCCTGAAACAGGAAAAGCAGCAAATGTATTTCAATCATACAAAACAGCTCAAATGATTGCACGTGAAATTGAATTAAAACAAGGTTGGTCACATGATAAAAGTGGGAAATTTTATGAGATCATTGATAACGAAGTTGTAGGCAAAAACAATTTATCCGGAGATGATATGCTGAAAACAATTCCGCAGGCTGCACGTTCGTTTGAGAGAAGAAGCGGAGAAAAATCTGCAATACGTATTGCGCAGAATGAAGTTGCAAAAACTTTGTTTGATGCCATTGATGAGAAGATAAACACGTGGGCAGAGTTGAACGAAAAGCTTGCGGAGAAAGGTTTTGAAATCAGGAAAACCGGACGAGGCGGCGTGTTGGTTTATCACAAAGAAGACGAAGAAGAGATGATAAAACTTTCTTCTGTAAGTCAAAAATTATCTATGAATAAGCTCGAAACAAAGCTCGGAGAGTTCAGATCAAAGGTGCATACGATCAAAGTACAGGAACAGAAACCTAAGGCACTAATAGATAACAACAAAGACTTGAAAGAATATGTTAAGGAAAGAACAAAATTCAATAAGCTTAAAAAAGAAATTTTGTCTGAACAAAAAAACTTCAAGAAATTTAAACGTTCAAAAGAACAAGAATTGAAGAAACAACAATTCGAAGAACGTAAAACTTTGTATGGACAAAAAGGCAAATGGATCGGAAAAGGGAAAGAATTAAATATCCGTCGCAGCCTTCTTGCTTCAAAACAGTTAAACGAAAAACAAAAATTAAAGAATGAAATTACCGTAATGCAAGCAGAATTAAACGCCAAACTTGCACAAGTAAAACACTCAAGCTTTCCTGAGTATGGAGAATGGCAGGAGCAGAAAAATAATCCTTACGCAAAATGGAAGTTCATCTATGCTCAAACATGGCAGGGAATTTTTACCGGAGAAACATTAACCGGAGAATTACATTTTTCTACTCCGCAAACAAAAACTTTTTTGGACAGTTATTCTACTGTATGGAATGATCAGAAGAAAACATTAAATTTCTACAGGAACAATTCCCTTGCTTTCAGAGATACCGGATATAGGATTAACATCTTACTTCATACTGACGAAAACATAAAAGATGCAATACTGCTTGCGCAGGAAAAATGGGGAAAGGTAAAACTTTATGGCACAGATGAGTTCAAAAAGAAAGCAGCAGAGATTGCAGTTCAGAATGGCATTGAAATTACAAATCCCGAATTACAGGAGTACATACAGATGAAAAAAGAAGAACAGCAAAAAACTATGCGCGAAGCAGGAGCAGTTGCACGAAAAGCCGATGTAACTGTCAAGGAACATATAATCAAATTCAACGACTACACAGCTTTGTTGAGTACGGATTGTTTCAGAATAACATGCAGCAAACCAACAGAGGACGGGAAAAACAAAGTATTCCTGTTGAAAAACAAAGACAACGAAATAAATATGAAACCTTATGAAATACAAGCTCAGTGGCAGCGGATCGAAATGCTTAATAATAATGGTTGGAATATTTATGTAACACCGGTTCCGGAAGACTCCAAAAAGGAGCTTTATATTCTTGTTGACGATCTCAACAAAGAAAATCTTGAAAGAATGAAAACGGAAGGATTTAAACCGGCTATAGTAATTGAAAGCAGTCCGGGTAATTATCAGGCTATTATTGTCGTCGAAAAAAACTTTATAGAGACTGACGAAAAATCAAAACAGCTGAACAAATCAGCTGCAAATCTGCTTATGCGAGAATTAAACAAGGAGTACGGAGATAAAAACATTTGTGCTGCGTTACACCCGCATCGCATTCCGGGCATGAACAACAATAAGCTGAAACGTATCGCTGAAAACGGCGGAACTGCTCCTGAAGTAAGACTCATGGAATATAACATCGACAAAACTGCCGAAGAAAAAAGGGATAAGCAAACACAGGCAAAAAGAACTGAAAATAAAATAGGTATTGGAGTTCATTGTCCAAAAGCGCAAATGCTTTTTAACAAACATCTTGCGGATTGCAGGGCAAAGCTCAAAGAAGAAGAACGCGCAGCCGCGGAAATTATGCAGCGAGCGGCAAAAGCCGGAAATACCGGAACAATAGATCCTGTAGAAGCATTTATTATTCATGCAAAGGACATAATGCAACATTATAGTGTATCAGACTACAGCAGACTTGACTCCGAGGTTGTGGCTCGCATGAAGGCAACAGGATACTCTCATGCGGAAATAAAGGAAGCGGTTGAAAAAGGCTCGCCTGCTGTACGTCCGGAGGACAGACGGAATAAGCAGTGGGCAAATTATGCAGAAAAAACTGCAAAATATGCAGACAGCTTCGCTTGCGCTCAAAAAATTACACAGCAAGAACACCGGATCGGCGCTTGGCTTGCACTTGAAGGCAGGACAAAGAACAAATCAGAAAAACAATCAAACATAATAAAAGAGGAACAAAAAAAGATAAAAAACACTTCTAACAATTTATCTGTTACTGTAACAAACATACAGCAAGATGCACCTGTAATAGAAGAATCGCAACCAAAAAAACATCGGTTGCACAGTTAAAACCATATTTCTAATCTTGTTGCGCTCCGCAAGGCTTCACTCCTCATCTGAAATCCATCAGGCTCGTTAAAACCACGCAACTGAAATATTCGGCTTATTCTTTGTTGCTGTATCCGGTCGGCGCAAGCAAAAGCTAAAGCTATTGCTACCCTGCGCCTCAGAGCTTCCCCGTGTCTTGCTGTTTGCCGTTTCCAGCCGACAGGCATCATTGAAAAGCACCGCACGGAGCTTGCAAGCCGTATCCTTGCGGATACTGAGAAACTTCAAGGAAAGAATACAACCGTACACAACAAAAAAGAAGAGCCGCGTTTGAGCGGCTCTTGTAAAATTCAGCTACCTTATTTCATTTTGACAGACTGTTCTTTTTCTTTTGCAACCGTGGTAACGTTTGAGACTCTTTTGTCGGCGTCATATGCAATGTTTGCAACTGTGCCTTCAACAATTTTTGCCTGTTCCTGCGGTGCAAGATCGTCCCACTTGTGAGTTACAATCAGGCTGTCATCAAGAGAACGTGTGTTAAAGCCAAAATCCGTAATATCCTCTACTACACCTTTGTAACTCATATTGGCAAGAGGATCCTTTTCGACATCTTTGTCGCGTTTGAGGTATTCACCGATTTTGGTAAATTCACAAGTGTGGACATTGTTGTGCCACTCGCCGTCTCTGTCCTTGAAACTGTAAATATGTTCGTGGAAGTTGATTGAAAGAGAACCTGCTTCTTTTATTCTCTTAATCTGTTCCTGAGAGAGCGGCTGCGGCGTCGTGCCGGTCAGTTTCATAAACTGCGATTTCTGTGTGTTCTTTTCTTCGTCACGATCGAGTTTACCGTTAACAACAGGCGTATAGATAACCGCAAAGCTGTGATAGTATTCCGTCTCGCCTTTTGTGTTTTTCACCTGATGATTGAATTTTGTCGCAAGATCGTTGTTGACGAAGTGACCGCGAATGTGTTCTCTACCAGCACGAAGCGTTTCATTTTTCATTGCATTGGCGCTGTCCGAGATGTAATTGCGTACCGGCTTGCCGTTTTCGTCAAGCGCGATATTGCCATCCCTGTCCAACGCAGCAACAGATGCGCTGCGGGCATAGAAACGTGTCCATTTTTTGCCGGTACCTTTTCCTTCCGGCGTCCTTTCGGATACCATGGATTTCTGCCCTGAAAATGTTACTTCACCATTGCCGCGACTGAATTTTGAAAAATCCGGTTTAACTTTGGTGTCCATTTCAACATATTCAAAATATGTTTTCTCAGGGAAGTTACCAAGTTCGTCAGGTTTTTTGGTACCAACTTGCAGCTGAGT
Source organism: Synergistaceae bacterium (assembly GCA_045642025.1). Classification (GTDB taxonomy): domain Bacteria; phylum Synergistota; class Synergistia; order Synergistales; family Synergistaceae; genus Equadaptatus. The sequence goes on along the minus strand of JAZUIB010000015.1, from coordinate 969 downwards.
ACGATAGAATTCACCGTCTTTTGCATCTACGACAAAAGTACGGGGCTCATCTTTAATCCAGCCGGTAAGCACCATGCTGTAACGTGTAGCGCCCTGATGACTGATGTCGTTCGCATTGACAATATCCGCTGTTTTGCGGGTATATCCGCCATCTTCGGGTATTGCAATGTCGCTGATTCTTTCTTCCGGATATTTCGACTGTACTGCTGCGTTTTCCATTCCATTCTGCTGCATCATTTCTTCTGTTGCCATCTGATATTCGCCCCTTTGGGATATAATTTGTGGTTCTGTTGCTTCTGTTTCTGCTACCAATTCCTCGTTGATGAATTCATCAACGGCTGAGTTCACCTCCTTTGCATTAAGTTCAAGCTTATCTTCTTCAACAGCGTGATTTATGCCGTCGTCAAACCATTTGTCATATTTTTTTTCACTGCAATATCCGGCAACCGCATGTATAAATCGCGATGCTCTGTTTACAAGTTCGTCCATATCTTTTTCTTCCATGTCAGGAATATGAACGGTAATACCGTCCTCATCGACGGTTATCGGAAGATCGAGGACATCTTTCCAGTATTTTTCGCCTTCCTCAGTCAAATTTCTGTCCGGATTGCCGACAAAAGCGCAATCTATTTCATCGACGTAATCGTCATAGACATCGAGATCAATATCGGCAAATTTCGGATCAGTGAAAAGGTCTCTTATGGTGGCTGTAGTTCCCTGCTGCTGTTGTTGTTCCATGTCTCTTTTACAAGTCCATACCGCATACTCAACGTTTGTTTCAAGAGGACAATCAGGCTCAGAATGTAAATACTCTTTGTCAACTTGGCTGAGCAGATCTACCATTTTTTCTTCTGTGTTAAACTCCGAATCAAGTTCATGTTCTTTCAGATAATCAGCTGCCGCTCCGGCAAGAAATTCCCCCCTTTCCCACTCATCAGCAAGATCTTCCCGCCAAACCTTGTTTCTGCA
>JAZUIB010000014.1:0-17517 GCA_045642025.1 Synergistaceae bacterium | reverse complement strand
GCAGGGAATAAGCGCAAAGACCATAATCAAAGGCAAAAACGAGGCTGAACTTTCCCGTGAACTGCGCGAACTTGATAACGGCAAGCTACGCTCAATTTGCTACAAACTCTTCTCCAAAACAGTGCAGCTTTGGCTTGCCGGAGCAAGCGGAGTAAACGGAGCAAAAGGCATAATTACAACAACACTACATCCGGTTTATCACGCAGATGACTAACAACGACAACTGAAAAATAAAAACAGGAGGAAATAACAATGTTAACAGATTATGCATGCTTCATGGTTTCATTTGGTTTTGTAGGTATAACCTTAATGATGGTTGGTCTGACAACAAATTACGGCAGTGATGTTAAACAATTTTTTGAACTCCGTAAAAAAGCAAAAGAAAATAAAATTTTGCTGAAAGATTATCGCAGCAAAAGCACAAAAAAACTACGGTTATTGACGATTTTTGCTACAGTTTTCTATTTGGTGATGTGGGTGCTTTGTGTTTATTTTCTGCCACTGATATCACTGCTCATGCCGTTTATCGGTATTGCTTTTGGATATTGTCTTGGAACATGGATTGGCAACGAAGCAGCTGACCTCGAAAGATATATAGAGCATTACGAAGAAAACAAGGAGGAATAAAACAATGTGTATGCACATACCACAAAGTTTGAGCGAAGAAGAGAACAAAAAATAATCAGAAAGGGACAAGGGTATCAATGAACAACAGATACGTCGTTTACAAAATGGATACCAAAAGCAAGGTTAAATACTTTGCTGCGCCAGGCGGAGGCTTCTCAACTCATTTGGGCGCAGCTCAGATGTTCACCGAAAAGAAAGCCGACAAGCTCATTGAAACGATTATGCAGACGTTCTCAAGTTACATGCGTAGCCGTGTGGTTGTTGAGAAGCAGCCGGTAGAGGTTTTTGAGGAGGTGTAACAAGCCTGTATTGAAAACAGAAGCACAACAGCCTGAAAAAGAGCAGCATAAAAGAACCTTGCACAGATAGCTCATAAACGTGAATTGACATATAAAACAAGCCCTGGGATAAAACCGGGGCTTGTAATTATTTTTTATTATTACTTGTTTTATTATATAATATTGATATTTTATTTTTAATATGTTAAATTATAGAGTATTAAAAGTTGGTAATGAGGTGGTAACGGTGAATAGACATGGTTCACTGATAAAGCGATTAGATGAGGCTCTAAAACATTACATTGAATTAGGCTATAAAAATGAGCCATTTACAGAGGCACTTTGTCGTGCGGCTTATAAAACGTCGCAATCAGCTTTGGCAAAAGAATGCGGCGTTACTTATCAGTCTATGCACGGTTGGTTTCTTGGGACAAGGTTGCCGTCATCGCTGTTTATGGTTACAAAACTTGAAACATTATTGGACGTTCCCGTAGGTTATTTTTATGTCCTTATCGCCCGTGATAAGTTTTTGACTGGTGACAGCAATGATGATAAGTGATTCTAAAACTGATCGTATAGTTGCGAAGATAGTCAGCGAGCTTGGTCCTATTAACAAACTTCTCGAAGATCCGGCGGTCATCGACATAATGTACAATCCTTCCGGAGATGTTTACGTTGAGCGTTTTGGCATTGGGATTGTCAAAGAAAAAATAGACTATTCTAAAGATCGAGCTGCTCTTGTGATGCGTAGCATAGCTTCATTTAACGACCTTACAGTTGGAGAAGACGCGCCGCTGCTCTCAGCAGTTCTGCCGAGCGGACAGCGTTTTCAAGGTTTTGTCTATCCGGCAGTTGAAGCACCTTCATTCTCGATCCGCTGCAACAGAAGCATAAACATAACACTGGACGACTGCGTACCAAACACAATCCTTTCGGAACATAGACAAATTCTTCACAATGCGTTAGCTGAAAAGAAAAACATAATTTTGTCAGGCGGAACAGGTTCCGGCAAGACCACATTCTGCTCTGCGCTTATGGACGAGCTTTACCGCATATCTCCTGACGATCGTGTCATTATCATGGAAGATGTGGCCGAAATGCAAATCAAACATAAAAACGTGCTACATGAAAGAAAAACACCGCGCTGCGGATACTCGCAGCTGCTTCAGGCGAACCTCAGAGCAAATCCGGACAGAATAATTCTTGGAGAATGCCGAGGCTCCGAAGCCTACGATTTACTCAACTCATGGAATACCGGACATCCCGGAGGCGTTACAACCATACACGCCAACTCTGCTGAATCCACCTTTAACAGACTTGAAACTCTTATTCTCATGAACGAAGAAGCCAAACAGCTCAACCTGCTTGCTGTAAGAGCGTCAATAGCAGAGGCTGTTGATCTTGTCGTTCAGATATCCCGTAAAGCGGGCTGCGTGCCGAAGGTAACCCAGATATTGAAAGTCAACAACAATATAAATTTAGACGGAACCTATAACACGGAAGCACTTATATAACATGAACGGTGCAGATAAATGTTTCCTTGTTGGAAACATAACACAGGAACCTAAACTTACGCAAACCAAAGACGGCAGAACAGCTCTCTTTATAAACATAGCCGTCAACCACGAGAAAAAGAACGATGACGGAACACGCTCCTCCTACACGACCTTTATCCCCGTGTCTGTGTTCGGTACAAGAGCTGAAGGTTTATCTCGACTCTTGGAAAAAGGCAGCAATGTTTTCGTCTTCGCTCATCACGCTGTTTATGACAAAATCAAACTCAGTATAGTAGCAGATGATGTGCAGATAATTACAGGAAAACGAAACAATACTGCAGTACAAATGCCGCAACAGATAGATTTTAACGACGAATAAAGGAGGTAATAGAATGAAAGGTATCAAAATGCTTCTTGCAGCAATATTGTTAATTTGTTTTGCGCAAACAGCTTTTGCAGGGGGTGGTGGAGCGACCGGTGGAGCCCTTGAAAGCACACAATGGCTTAATAAGGCACTTCTCGGAGATATTCTTGGAGAAAGTGCGGCGACTGCCGTTAATACTGCCAACCAGTATGCAAAACAGCTTCAACAGTACGCCACACAGCTTCAGCAATTTGCGGAAGCTGTCAAATCAAATTTCAGCTTGCCGTTTCAGGTTTACAACGATCTCAAAAACAGCTTTACAAGCTTGTACGGAACAGTACGGGGAACCGGCGAAGGGCTTTTCTCCTATGCCAATGCGGATAGTTGGTATAACGATATGAAAGGAAGAACCGGATGGCTTGCGCAGTATCAGTACAACGAAAAGAGCAATAAAGCTGTAAAGAAAGTAATGGACGACATAATTACCAAAGAAGAATCCGAAGCATATCTTCTCAAAGAAGCAGAGAATATGAGCAAAAGCGCGCAAGGCGCCACAAGTGCAGTACAGGCAAATACAATGGCTACAACCGCTACGGCTGTTGCTGTGAAAAATCAGACTGTGCAACAAAATATCTTTTTTGAATGGTATGCGAATAGGGAAGCACAAAGGGATGCAAATGACGATATTGATAAACAGATTGAAAAAGAGGCAAGAGAAAGTGTAATTAATAATAGTTTTTAAGAGGTGGCATTTATGCGTAAACGTTTGATTGTATTTTTACAAAGTCTGTTAATTTTATTGCTTTTGTGTGGCGTCGCTTATGCAGCAGGAGAAAGCGCACGTGTTTCGACGTTTGGTGCAGCGTTCAGTAATGCGCTCGGCAAAGTGGGGAACAAACTTTCAGGTGCCGCTGAAAAGGTTTTTTGGTTTTTGGCTATATTGCAAATGTTTTGGAATTGTTATCAACTTTTGCTTGAAGGAAAGCTTGAAAGCCAGTCTTTTGTAATGACTTTTTGTAAAACGGTTGTAATTTTGTGTATTTTTGAGTTTTTTGTTTTAAATGCGTTTTCAATACTTAATGATATATCAAAATTTATCACAGGTGCGTTGGGTAATGAGTCATCGGATTTAAGTGGCATTATTCAGACTGCATTTAAAATGGCAAAAGCGCCAAAAGATGCACTAGATGAATTTGCGGATGATAAATGTGGTTTTTTACATTGGATTCAGGATATAAGATATGTTGGGGCATTGTTTATGATTGGTATAGGTGATTTTATTATCCTTATAGCTTTGTTTATGGCGTACGTGTCTGCTCTTGTCACACAAGCGAAACTTTGTATAGTTATTTCTTTTGCAATTCTTGCCATGGGTTTTAGCGGCAGTCAATATACAAGGGATATAGCAATTAACGGTATGCGCAGTACATTGGCTGTTTCTGTTGAGTTGCTTGTCATATACACTTTAATGGGTGTATCGTCCGATGTCTTTAATTCTTTTTATTCTGTAAAAATTAATTCATGGACAGCTGCCTATAATTTTGCTTGGGAGTGTACTTTGGCAGGAATAGTGCTTGCCGCGTTATATCAGCAGGTTCCCGGAGTTGTATCCGGAATGTTCGGGCAGGGAGGCGGAGGGGGAGGTAATGCTCTTGTCGGTGCCTCTATGGCTATGTCTGCGTATAGTATGGCGAAATCAGCTGCTTCTATGGCAAAATCTGCAGGAGGAAAAGTCGCAAGTGGTGCTGGAAAAATCGCTGGCGGTACAGTTGGTACTGTTAGTGCCATTAAACAGCATATGCCTTCTGCGCCTCCGTCTATATCAGGTAGTAAAAGCGGACTCCAGAAAGCACAGGAAGGTTTTGGACGTTTTTCACAGGGAGTTAAAGGTGCAGGAAAAGAAGCGTTTTCAAACAGAGTGTCTTCCATGAAAGAAGCTTTTAGTCGTGGTGTTAGTAACAGTGCAGATAAAGTTTTAGGCAAAAAACATAATGATGGTGCCGGTAAGGGGTAAGTTTTATGGGTATGTTTAAGCAGTTTAAAGATCTTGAAAAAATGTCTTTGGATATGGGCGGATTTTTTGAAGTACATATTAAAGAGCTGTATCATTCAGTGGCAGATAAAGAAACTCGGCAAAGAATCTGGACACGTAAGGCGGTGTGCTGGCTGTTTGGTGCAATGACTGTTGGTTGTAGCCTCTTGTGGCTGCATGTAAATATCATTGAATCATATATACAAAAAACATTCGGTTTTTTGGGGATGCTTATGTATGCGGCTATATTTGGCGGTTTATACTTTTGGCTTAAAAATAAAGAGAAAAAGAGAGGCTCATAAACGAGCCTCTCTCTAAAAACTGTTGTTTGCAGGGTCTTTTCTTGCTTTTCTTTCCGCTTCAACATCTTTCTTGTGGTTTTCTATAAGCTGCTTCCTGTAATCTTCCTGCTTTTGCAGTAGCTCTTTCTGCTCCTTCATAACAGCCAATTCCTGCGCTTTCAGGTGATTTGAATACGTAATTCCTCCGGCGATTGCTGCGAGAATTACAATAATTACTACTATCATAACTTTTTTGTTCATTGATCTTCCCTCCTTTCTTTATCTTTCATAATGTGACCAAATGCTCAGAACTTTAACGATCTTGTGTTCTTTATCCACCTCGTACAACAGTTTGTGTGTGTGGTTAATCCTACGCGAATACTTTCCCTTCAAATTACAGGATAGTTTTTCATAACTCGGCGGAACCTGAAATGGATTATCCCGTAATATTTCAAGCAATGTCTTTAATTTTGTGTCAAGCCCTGCTGAAACAAGTTTGGGATAATCAGCTGCTGCCTTTGCGTGTATTATGACTTGGAAATTTTCAGCCATCCAAGTTCCTCCAAAGTTTTGTATTCACTATTGTCAGCTTCGCTTCTTTTTTGCAGTTCCTCGGCAAATCCGGGGATTGAATTAAGATACTGTGTTTCAAGCAAGCCCCTGTATTCATCTTCACTTATAAGCACTGCATTGCCTGTTCTTGTTGTTACGACAATAGGTTCATCGTAGCGTATTGTTGTTGCAAGCATAGAAAACAAATTCTGTCTTAACGTTGATGCTGGTATGCTCTGCATAATATCACCTCCAAGGTTTCTATATTGTACAAATCTATGTACAACTTATCAAGCCCTTTTCTGTATTTTTTACAAAAATATTTTTATTTAATAAAATAAAAGTGATAAATTTTGAAATAATATGCTATAATATTACAAAATTTTATGCGATTAAAAAATTGAATTTGAAAACGAATTTCTGTTGTAGAAAATAAATTTTATAAACTGCTCGTATGGAAATAATTTTAAAAATATTTCTCTCACAGAAACAAGGAGACATAAAAAATGCCGGAAAACGAATATGGTGAAATCCTGCACAGTTCATTGGTCCGACCCCAGCTTATTCTCGGCTGCGATCGTGATCTGCTTATAGCCCTTATATTCCTGAGCGTGTTTATCGGCGGAATACTCGGTATATTTCAGGGAAATGCAATCTTCACATTAGTGGGTGTTATTTTTTGGCTTGTCGGACACCGGATACTTGTCAAAATGGGCAAAACAGATCCGTACATGAGACAAATTCTCGTGAAAAGCATAACGCAGTACCCATTGTATCCGGCTGTTGCGTATGCAAGCGACAAAACAGGATATACAGACGTGAGGGGCAATCTTATAGGCACCTCCTGTGCCGGACTACTTCCGTATGCCGGACTTATAGAAGATGCTGTTGTTCTTCTCAAAGACGGCGGACTATTGTGCTGCTTTGAATACAGCGGCATGGATCTTACTACCGCTACGGACGATGAAAAAGCAAACATCAGCCGTCAGGTAACAATAGCGCTCAACGCGCTTGATGAAAACTTTACCCTCCAGTTTGATGCCGTTCGTATTCCGTCTCCGGCATACCCTGAGGGCAGCTTCTCTGAAATAGTTACATATTGTATAGACAAAGAACGTAAAAACTTCCATGAAATGCAGGGTACTCACTTTGAAAACCGTTTACTCTGTTTTATGAAATGGAAACCTGCCAAAACGGACAAAATCATTAAAACCGCAACCGGTGCGGCAAAATTCTTCCGTAAAAAAACAAAAACAACACAAGAGGAAGGAATAATCACTGACGAGCAAATCAACCGGTTTATAGCGCAAGTAGATAACTTCATATCTTCGTTCAAAACAAGCTTTGACGTTGAAATTCTCCTTAACGAAGAGCTGCTTAACGCTATCGCTCTTTGTGTAACCGGTAAACATATTGAACATCCTATGCCCGAAGTACCATGGGCACTGGACACGCTGCTTGCCGCAGATATTGAAAACGGTGATCCCTTTATGTTCGGCGACGAATTTGTCAAAGTGATTGCGCTGGACGGCTTCCCTCCCGAAACAATCCCTTCAATGTTGATGTGGCTTGCTCAGCTGCCGTTTGAATACAGATGGAATACGCGTTGGAAACCTATGGACTATCAACAGGCATATGCTGAAATGTCAGAAGAACAGCGCAAATGGCAGGCAAAATCCAAACCGATAGGAGCGCAACTCACCGGAATGGATACAGCAGCCGTAGACAATGATGCGCTTGAACAGGTCGCAGACGTTAACGATGCAGTATCTGCGCTGCAGCGCGGCGGGGTATCCTTCGGACGCATGACTACAACAATAATTGTAAGAGACAAAGATTACAGTGTCGTCGAGAGCAAAGCCCGCGATGTAGTCCGCGTTCTTCAGGAATGTATATTTACAGCTCGCATTGAAAAACGAAATACGCTTGAAGCCTTTATGGGAGCAATGCCTGGCAACTCGGAAAGCAACTGCCGCCAGCCGAGAGTTAAAAGCACCAACCTTGCGCATCTGCTCATGCTCTCATCCGCATGGCCGGGGCTGAGAAGCAATCCGTGCAGTTTTTACGAAGCAAACTCACCAAGCCTTATGCAGACCACATCAGACGGGGGCAACCCGTTCCGGCTCAACATACACGTAGGAGACGTAGGGCACACGCTTGTAATCGGACCTACGGGAACCGGAAAATCCGTACTGCTTGCAGAAATAGCGGCACAGTTTGACCGTTACCGCAATTCAGTCGGACCGGCTCAGGTCTTTGTCTTTGACAAAGGCCGTTCGATGTTTCCGCTCATTTCTGCCATGCAGAATGCTTCCTACTACGAACTCGGCGCTGATCCGGACGACAGAACAGAAGGAATTGAAACGCCGATGCTTTGTCCACTTTCCTCGCTTGAAACAGCAGCAGACCGTACTTGGGCTGTCAACTACATAGAAACCCTTGTACAGCTTGGCGGCGGACAAGTAACTCCGGCAAGAAGAAAAGAAATTAACAAAACAATAACAGAAATGGCGACGGGAACAAAAAGCTCGCAGGAAAGATCTCTGTACTATCTCCACGTCAACATACAGGATGAAGAACTTGAAAACACATTGCAGCCGTACACAATAAACGGACCATTCGGTACCTATCTCGACGGCGTTGAAACAAACATTAAATACTCACGATACACCTGCTTTGAAATAGAGCAGCTCATGCAGCTTGGCGAAAATATAACTATCCCTGTTCTTCTCTACCTTTTCCACGAGATAGAGAAGCGTTTGGACGGACGTCCGTCTCTCATCATTTTGGATGAGGCGTGGGTGGCTCTTAAAAATCCGTTGTTCAGTCAGAAAATTTCTGAATGGTTGCGCGTTCTACGTAAGTCAAACTGCGCCGTCATTCTTGCCACACAGTCGCTTTCTGAAGTTATGGAAAGTGAAATATCAGCTGAAATCTTTGAAAGCTGCAAGACACGAATAATGCTTGCCAATCCTGAAGCCGGAAGCGAAGCGATGAAGGAATTCTATATCCGCCGGCTGCAGTTTACAGAAGCGGAAACAGACGCCATCGCAAAAGCAATTCCCAAACGCGAATACTTCTATGCCTCTCCCTACGGAAAACGCAAATTCAACTTGAATTTGGGACCGCTTCAGCTGGCGTTTGTCGGCGCGTCCGGTAAAGAAGATCTGCGGACGGTTGAAGAATACAAAAGCAAATACGGAAAAGAGTGGCCGGTAGAATACCTTGCTCAGAAACGTAACCTGCCTGAGTGGGCTGACTATATGCGTGCACTTTTCAATAAATACAAAAAATAGGAGGAACAAAAAAATGAAAATCAAAAAAATGTTGGTTTTATTTGGACTTGGAACGTGCGGTGTACTGGTGTTGGCTTCTTCGGCACTGGCTACTACGGCAGGCGGAACTATAAGCAGTTTATCGTTGGTGCAGGCAGCTGGAAGATTTATTGAATTGCTGAAATATCTTGCTGCTTTTGCAGCAATTTGTTTCCTTGCCGGCGCCGCGTTCTGCTACATCCGCGGAGGAGAAGCAACGCAGTGGGTAAGCACCTGCTTCACTGCGGTTCTTGTATGCGGCTCGGTTTGGGGCGGCACCAAGTTTATTGAGTGGCTTATGGGTGGCGACAGCAGTGCGGTAATTGAAATTGCTAAAACAGCCGCAGGTCTTATTGTGGGGTAGAGATGAACAGCAAAGGTGCAAAACTCTCGCTCAATGATTTGTTTGTCAAACAGTACAACGAGAAACGCAACTGGTTTAGATTTGCTGTTATTGAGTTTGGCATCATCGTTTTTCTCGTTGTTGCTGTAGTGGCAACCGCAATGATTTCAAAACCATACCCATGGATTGTACAGGTTGACGAACACGGTTTTGAGGTATCCGTCGGAACCGCAGGACAGCAGGAAATAGACCCTCGTATAGTCATTTCGCGCATAGGTCGGTTTATTGAAAGCAGCAGAAGTGTAATAGGCGATGTTCGCGGTCAGCAGGCATTGCTTAAGTGGTCATTCGCGTCTGTCGCTTCGGGGTCAAAAGCGCAGACTCTGCTTAATCAGTATCTTCAGGAAAACAATCCATATACCAAAGCTGCCAACGGCGTAAATATTGAAATAAGAATCAACAATATTCTGCCGAAAAGCGACAAAACGTATCAGGCAAACTGGACGGAGATACATTACAGCGACGGTAATAAGGCAAAGGAAATAGATTACACCGGAATATTTGTTGTCAGCATACACCCCACGCGCAACGGCAAAGATGTCATAAATAACCCTCTTGGAATATACATTACGGAATATACCTTCGGACCTGATTACATACAGAAATAGGGTGGTAAAAAATGAAACATATAGCAAAACGAATTATATGCGCACTTTTTCTGATTGCAGTCGCAACGCCGTTATACGCAGCTGCTGCAATGGATCCTGCAGAGGAACAATTTTACAAAACCTTTGGCGAACTTAAAACGAAAGTAAAATTGCGTCCGCAAGACGAAAAAGCCAATCAGATCGCAACAAAAAATGCAGAAGGCAAAAATTCTCCTATGCCTGTAGCCGGACGCAACGGCAGCATACAGTATCATTTCGACGGCTCTGTCCCACGCGTATTCTGTAAACCCTTGCGTGTAACAGACATAGAACTCGAGCCCGGCGAAAACATTGTTAATGCTCCTTTTATTGGTGACAGCGTGAACTGGTCTGTTTTGCCGTCTGCGTCTGGCTCTGGCAATAATCTCACATATCATATCATTATCAAGCCGAATATGCCTGACATAGTGACCAACCTTATTGTTCATACAGACAGACGCACCTACCAGTTTGATCTTATCAGCGACAAAAAGAACCATACACCGAAAGTTACTTTCTCATACCCTCAACAAAACGAAGAATCGTGGGATACTTTTTTTGTTGCGATGGGCGACAACGATCCGCGCAAAAAACTTATTCAACATGAACAGGAAATATATGGCACAGAGCTTCCGGCAGGTCGTCCGAACACGGCGGGTTCAATGGCAAAGAGAAGCGAAAAAACAGTGCCGGTACCCAACAAAGAACTGAACTTTAATTACAAAATCATACCAAAACACAACGGTATTGAATGGGTGCCGCTCAGAGTTTACGATAACGGATTGAAAACCTACATTGACATGCCGGACAATCTTGCTTCTATAGAAGCCCCGGTATTTATGATGCTTTCCGCTGCGGGAAGCAGAGAAATGGTCAACTACAGACTTGTAGATAAAACTTATGTAATAGATCGTCTCGTTAAACGCGGTGTACTCATTGCAGGAGCAGGACCCGATGCAAGAGAAGTTGTTATTGTGAACATGGGAACAAAATCCCGTACACAGCCTGCAAAACAGAAAGTGCTGAGAAGCAAAGAAGAGATTATTAACTATCTAAAAAACGGAGACACAAGCAGTAATGAAGACGAAGGCTTTACATATCAAGATTACAAAAGAAGCAAAAGATAGCGAAACGGTCTTTTCAAAAGAATGGAGGCGGTAAGATGAGGAATACTTTATGGATTAACTTTTGCTTGTTTATATCCATACTCCTCGCCTCATCTGCCGCCTTCGCAGCACAAAGTGCATATGACTTTCCGAAGGAACAGCATCCTACCGTTGCACAACTTAAATACTGGGGATTTTCCAATGAAGCAGAGCTTCGCAAGTGGCAAAAAGACGTCGCTGAAACTAACAAAAATGTTGAAGAAGTACAAAGGCTACTTGATGCCGCAGCAGCCGAAGACGAAGCGGGATATACAAGTGTCACTGGCGATGACATCTATATCAGTGACGCGGAATTTCAGAGACAAGAAGAACTCCGCTTGCGCATGGAAGAGGAAGAAGCTCAAAAGCGGTCAGCTGAAAGGCTGCACAAAATAAAAGCTTACATGAGTTCGCCTGTCATACCGTATGAACCTGACAGGTATGAAGGTCTCAAAGCAGTTAAGAAAGAAAACAATGCAGCCCAAAAATACACAGGCGCATCACAGACTTGGGCAACTTTTTTGAATAGAACGGACGTACTGGACAATTACGGCATATATGCAGTTATAAACTCCGGCAGCGTAATCCCTGCAATGCTCATAACCGGAGTAAACAGCGATCTCCCCGGAAACATGGTGGCGCAGGTTTCCGAAAACGTTTACGACAGCCCTACGGGCAAAAGGCTTCTTATTCCGCAAGGCTCGCGTCTTTTCGGTACTTATGACAGCAAAGTAATCTTCGGGCAGAAACGTCCGCTTATCAAATGGACAAGACTGATATATCCGGACGGCAGCACATTAGATCTTATGAATATGCCCGGAACAGACAGACGGGGTTACGCAGGGTTTAAAGCAAAGGTCAACAATCATTACTGGCCGATGCTCACCAATGCGGCAATGGTTTCGGTCTTTGCCGCCGTCGCGGATTATTACGACGATAACAAAGTCGTAATCAACCAACCGACAATAAACCTCGGAAAAAACAGCATGCCGGTTGGCAGCATAATTCTTTGGCCGACCGAAGCGGAAACGCCTGACGGCTGGCTTGCCTGTAACGGCATGGATTTTGACACTGCGATGTATACAGACTTGCATGAGGTTCTGCCATCAGGAAAATTGCCAAACCTGAACACAGAACCTTCAAAAAAGTGGGTCATAAAGTCAGCAGACAGCACTTCGGCAATAACAGCATTACTCGGAGGAGCAGCGGCAACAACTTATTACGATGATAACAGAAGCACTGTCGGCAGGGAACTTGGAAGAACTTTGCAACAGATGGCAACGAAGCTGCTCGACAAATATCTTGATATGGCACCAACACTCATTGTCAAACCCGGCTACAAGTTCGCTGTAGTCGTGAACAAAGAAATAGAATTGCCGGTTAAAGAGCCATATAAAGCGGCAAAGTTTTTTTAGCATAAAACGGAGGCGTGAAGATGTCCGACAAAGCGAATTACAAGAATATGATGCAAGTCGCACTCGAACTTCAAAAAGAGCTTGAACAGCTGAATGCCGGCGTTGTTCCGCCGGATGACAATCCTGTTTTGGAAGAAGATATTACGACAAATGATTTTGACGTAGATAACTGGGATTTTTTCCATAACAGGAATTTTTCAGATGAAATTATAGACGATTTAAGAGTAAATCAAAAATTGTACATTGAGCAAATGAAACAGGGAGAGCAGCAGCTGGAAGAAGCAGAGCCCGAAAGTTTGACTGCACAGGAAGAGACCGAGACATCGAAACCGGAAAAACAGACCGATAAGACGAACGAAACGGAGACGTATTCACAGACAGAACCGGACGAAGTCAAAATATCTTCAGATGAACAGTCACAAGAGATACAGGCAGAGGAAACAGACGTTTCAGAAACAGGGGAAAACAGGGATACAAGAAAGCAGTCTCACAAAAATATATTTGTAGATACCGTAATCAATGATAGAGGCACCAAATATAACCCTGATACAAACAATAAGCATGTTGATGTTGTTCAATCTGACAAACCTATTGCCGATTCGTTTGGTGGTGGCAACGTGGACGAAATAGGTGCTATGAAAGAGAAAGCCAACAAACCGAAGCAGCAGCCCAAGCCCAAACTATTTGACAATCATAAATTTATGGGAGGAGCAATTCTTGTTGTACTGGTGATTGTACTTTGTTTTGTAGCGTCCCAACTGCTTTTAAAAGCATCGGATGACAAATTGATGCCGAAAGATACAGCACCAAAATACTCTGCTTCTGCCTCTTTGCCTTCTGCAATACAGGAAAGCGGCAATAAGGCGCAGATACAGGAAGATGAAACAAGAGCGAAGGCTGCTGTATCGTTTAACGATAGCCAACAAGAGACACTGCAAAACGAAAACAACCCGCAAATGGCAGATGCTGACATGCCTCAACAACAGGCAAACGGCACAAATGTGCCGCAGCAGGGAGGACAGGGCAGCCTTTCGCCTGAAAGTGGCGGAATAGAGGTAAAAGATGATCCGATATATCAGCAGCGTCAGGCATTAAGACAGCAATATCTTGAGCTTGCCCGTCAGGCGTACAGTTCAGCTCCTTCCGTACAAGGCAGTTGGAGTGATCTGAAACAGCAACAGGCTGCACATAAAAACTTAGGAATGCAGATGAATATTCCAAACAACACAACAGCCGCAGCTGCAGAACATAAGTATTCACCGGCAGCGCAAGCTGCGCTTGCTGCTACGCCGTCAAACATGTCACAGCATACCGGTGCTGGAAACAGCGCAGCTGCAAATTCAAAACAAGCTTTCTTTGACTCCAATTCTTCGGGCAAAGGTTATCTGAAAACGACACGTACGGAAAAAATATCTCCGTACACACTGCCTGCTGGAACAATGATACCTGCAGCGCTCATCAGCGGGATCAACAGCGAGCTTCCGGGCAATATTACAGCGTCGGTAACAGAGAATGTTTATGACTGGCACAGCGCTCATGTGTGTCTTATTCCGCAGGGCTCGCGTCTTTTCGGTACCTATTCAAGTTCTGTTTCTTTCGGACAGAAACGTCTGCAGGTTTCATGGCAGCGTCTTATTTTCCCTGACGGAACAACGCTTTCGCTTGAAGGAATGTCCGGTGTTGATCGCAGAGGATATTCCGGTTTAAAAGATAAAATTTACAATCACTATACCAAAATGATCGTTGCAGCTGCAATGACAACAGCATTTACCATAATCCCCGCACTTGTGGAAAATCAGAGGAATGACAACAGTATTTCCTACGGCAATTCTGCAAGAGATACGGCTGCATCACAGGCAGCTCAGGCATTGGGTAATATGGGCAACAAGTTCTTTGACAAATCCCTTAACGTGCAACCTACACTTCTTATTCGTCCCGGAAAACGGTTCAACATTCAGGTTAATGCGGACATTCCGTTCTACAGGGCATGGGGCGTTTATAGATAGGAGCAGAAAAATGTTTGGCAAAAAGAAGTACACATGGACAGAGGACGAAAAGAGACAAAGCGACGCAAACGATGCTTTGAAGCGTTTTGCGGCGATAGTTGTGTATGCGCTGCTTGCTTGGATTATAAGCGGGTCTGCTCTTGCTGTCTTTATGCACAGAATGTACGATACAAAAGTTGCGTTTTACCAGTTTAAGACAGCGTACAAAATATATTTTACCTCGGTCAGACAGTATCGCCTTCACGGCGCAGTTCTTACAACGTCATATTTTATAACATCTGTATGGGTAATCTTTGCTGCGCTGTTTCATTATATTTTCCGCGTTGCCAAATGGGATTGGCTTGGTGAAAAAGATAAAAACACTTCGCACGGTTCAGCGCATTTTGCAACCGAAGAAGAAATACGTCAAGCAGGGCTGATAAATGATGAAGACGGCGGAGTTGTTCTTTGCCGCTGGAGTCCGCACAAGCCCGGATTTGCGACAACCATAAGGAAAATATTCGGCAAATACAAAGAATTTCTGCTTATGGATACCGGTCCCGACCATAACATTGTCAACGCTCCTACCCGTGCCGGTAAAGGCATATCTAACGTTATACCTACTCTTCTTACATGGAAACATTCAGCGGTAATACTGGACATTAAAGGCGAAAACTGGCTTAAAACATCAGGCTACCGCTGTCGTGAGATGGGACAGTATTGTCTGCGCTTTGAACCAACCTTCAGCGGAGACATCGGGGTTATTAAGACAGATATTGAAGAATGGGTACGCAAAGAACACCCCGATTGGGACGAACTTCATGTTATGAGCGAAGTCAACAGATTTTACAAGGATAACAAAGAAAACCTCGGTACAGCTCGTTGGAATCCGCTTGTTGACGTTCATATAGGGACAAAAGACGAAAATGCAGAAGTGCAAAATATAGCGACAATGCTTGCTGATCCGGAAGGAAAAGGGCTTGAAGATTATTGGGCAAAAACAGCCTTTTCACTTCTGCAGGCTGCTATTACCTACGAATTATACAAAGCACGTGAAGAAAGGAAAAGTAATCCGAAAAGAGAAGCCTCACTTAAAGGTGTTCGCGAAATACTGTCCAACATAGACGAAAATCTGCTGATGTCATGGATAGACAACCATTTTCTTAAAGACGATGAGGAAAAAACCGCATTTAACACTTCTGCGGACGCGCATCCTCTGCTACGTACCGTAGGAAATTCAATGATTAAAAAAGCAGAAGAAGAACGTTCCGGTGTTGTAGGTACGGCAACCTCCAACCTTGAATTGTTTTTGGACAGTGTTATTGGCAAAAACACAAGCAACGGAACTTTCAGGATAGACAACATTGTTAACGCTGACAGACCCGTTTCCCTGTATCTTGTCGTTCCGCCGAGAGACCTTCCGCGTCTTCGTCCGTTGATCCGTTTGTTTATGGTGCTTCTCATAAACTCGCTCACGGCAATGATGAAAAAAGACCCAAAAACCGGCGTGGTAGATTCCGGACACATACACAGGCTTCTTTTGCTTTTGGACGAGTTCCCACAGCTGAAAAAAATGGATCAGATACAGGTCGCGCTTGCGCAGATGGCAGGCTACGGGCTTAAAGCATACCTGATTATACAGTCCTATACACAGCTTGAAAGCGAATATGGCAAAGAACAGACAGTAAGCGCCAACTGCAACGTGCAGATTGCGTTTGCTCCGAACGATGAAAACACGGCAAAAACGCTGAGCGATATGTGCGGCAAAAAAACTGAAATTGAAGGACACATGTCAGAAAGCGTAAGCGGCGGCGGACTATTGTCCAAAAAAAACGTGTCTCAAAGCACCTCATACAGTGAGCATGAGCGTCCGCTTATGTATCCTGACGAAATACGCCGTCTGCCTGCTGCCAAAAAAGACGCAAAAGGCATGGTCAAAAAGCCGGGCGCTGTTCTTGTTTTCCCGAAAGGCTTCCCGCCGATAATGGGAATACAGGCGCTTTATTTCAAAGATAAAGAATGGAGCAGACGCAGCAAAATTCTTGCTCCGTTGATAAGCATAAACATTAAAGACCGCATGGACAATATGCACGATGCTGTTCGCAAATGGCAGCTTGATGACAGTCATAAAACAGTGGAAACATCATCTGTTGAATATCTCATCGCTCACAAAAAAGAAGATGCTGTAATGATGCAGATACCAGACAGCGTCCTAAAGAAAAGCTTTGACGTTGCGCTACGCTATGAAATTGTTGAAAAGGAGTTAGATGATTATGCAAAGCAGAGTGCTTAATCGTTGGCTGTTTTACGCATTTCTCCTGATACTCTCTCTGCTTTTGATATTGGAAGCACTGCATTTTTCGGGAGTTATATTCAACTGTACTCCATCTTTGACTGAGGGTATTTATTGGCGATACGAAAAAGCGCCGTTTAAGAATATTAGTGTCGGCGATATAGTGTTAATTCAGAAAAATGAAATAAGCGGAATAGAAAAAGGACGCATTACAAAAGTAAGAAGGCTTCTGAAAAAAATTATTGCAAAAGAAGGCGATCTTGTCACCTTACAGGGAAACAAAGTTTACATTAACGGTAACGAAGCGCAGGGCATGGAAATTTTTGAAAAAGACGCATTGGGAAAAATAAAACGAAGTATGCAATATCCCTGCACTATTCCCGAAGGCTATTACTTTGTCGGCAGTAATTGTCGTGAGGGTTACGACAGTCGATATTGGGGATTTTGTCCTGAAAAAGCAATAAAAGGAAAGGTGAAACTCATCTATGAATTTTAAGAATATAACAAAAGAGCAGCTGCTCGCAAAAATTACAACAGCCCTCAAAAATACAAGCCTCGCTTTTGCGTGGTTTATGGGTGGCTTTATCCTCTCTGCCGCTGTATTTGGTGACGGGCATGCATGGCATTTTGTCCTTTGTGGCGTAATGCCGCTTCTTTGGTTCAAGGCACCGACACGGATCAGAGCGTGGCTTTTTGCGCTCGGATA
>JAZUIB010000013.1:0-17987 GCA_045642025.1 Synergistaceae bacterium | reverse complement strand
GGCGAATTTGAATGTTTAGTTATTAGGAACGTTTGTTCGTAAACAGTCAAATTTGCGGACAAACGGACGACAGTCAGTTATTTTGACAGTTGAGCCGTTTGTTCGCAATGGAGATGTACAGAAAATAAAAAAGCACCTCAGCCAACTGCCGAGGTGTTTTTATATTTTTGTCATACCGCACAAAAAACCTGAAGAATAACCTTTGGCTTGTAAAAAACAAAACATTTATAGTTCCCTGCCACACAAACATGCTATACTACATATAACAATGCAAATCCAAAGAATATCGGCAGCACGAGGAAAAGAATTTCTTAGACTTGACCAAAGCTGGACATCAGACGGGTCAGAAGCATTTAACTTCTCTGACAAATTCGCTTATGAATTTGTTGATAAAGCAATAGACAGAGGTGAATTAAATATCTATTTTGTAGAAGACGAGAAATTAGAACAGTGGTAATAAACAAAAGGAGGAAGAACATTGTGGCAGATACCGGCAAACACAAAGGAGGACAAATAACATGATTTCAATATTGATGTACAATATCCAAGAATGGATAGATAACACAAGAAACGGAATGACACTTGTAGAAGATAATATATTTTGCATAATATTCTGCATAATATTATTTTTTATAGCAAAATATTTCTATACTTTTATATTCTCTGGTATGGCATGGGCAGTAAATAAATACAACAAAGACGAAGAGGAAGCACATAAACGAGGAGAAGGATTTTGTCCACTCTCATATATTCCAAGAAACAGACCATACTCAGATTTCGTACTGTTCGGACTTTGGCTTTTCTATGTTGATATAAGTGGCGATTTTGTTTATTTAAGACAATATATAAAAGCAATTTGGTTATGGACTAAATGGTTTATATCCATAGAAGCAATCATTTATTTAATAAAACGATTTACAAAAGAAGAATAAACGCGGAGCTGTTTGAGGGCTCCGCGTTTTTCTACACCACTCTCGGTATCTTATTTACAGGAAAGGAGTTGAGCACCTTGCCTACTATCTAGTAGATTTTATACACTGCACTTTTATGATAGCAATCCACTGCATTGCACTGGAAACGAATAAACAGCTTCCTGCTCTTTCGATAGTTATAAAATTGTTTGATTTACTTGATTGCTCTCCGAATGATTTGTTTGAATATCAAGGCAAAAAGAATGATAATGGCAATATCAGCAATTACAAAAATGCTGACGGCACTATTTCTGAAACGGTAAAGTTAATGGAAGAAATGCCGCCTGAGGCAAAATTTAAGGTTTTCTCCTGTGCGCAAGACCAGGCATTCATTTCAAAGGTTAAATCAGCAAAATAAACTCCGCTTTGTCAGCGGAGTTTTATACTCTGCCATAATGACTCTGCCGTACCTGCACATTGCAATTTTTCCGTTGACTTTGGCAAAAGTATGCTATAATACCTTGCGTACGTCAGGGTGGCGGAACTGGTAGACGCGCTAGATTCAGGATCTAGTGAGCAATAGCTCTTAGGGGTTCAATTCCCCTCCTTGACACCAATTTTTTAAATATTTCTCCCTGTTCGGGGAGATTTTTTTGTTCCGCTGGTTAGGTAAAACGATTTTATAGTTCTGAGAGTTCGTTATGCAATTTCTGTTTACAGTTGTGTTTGCTATGAATTTGGATATAAATAACTGCACCCCTGTTTTGGAGTGCAGTTGTTTGTTTTTTTAGGTATTTTACAGTAGTTCTGCAATTTGTACAGCGTTAAGCGCGGCGCCTTTGCGCAGGTTATCTGACACAACCCACATTGCGAGCGCGTTGTCAAGACCCGTGTCTCTGCGTACACG
The DNA here is from genome assembly GCA_045642025.1 of Synergistaceae bacterium. Taxonomy (GTDB): domain Bacteria; phylum Synergistota; class Synergistia; order Synergistales; family Synergistaceae; genus Equadaptatus. Next base: position 16,169 of record JAZUIB010000013.1, on the reverse strand, counting down.
TCCGACATAGACAGCATCGTTGCCTGCGGCTTCTATTGGAAGCGGATAGACAGCGTTTTTGGGGTCGTCGCGGAGAATTACGCCTTTCGCATTGCTTAGGATTTCTTTTGCACGGGCAGGCGTGATTTCTTTTTCAAACTGCGCGGTAACTGCTTCGCCGTGTCCTCTGAATACGGGGACTCTGACTGTAATTCCGCTTACACGCAGGTTCGGCAGGTGCATGATTTTTCTTGATTCGTTAACCATTTTCCATTCTTCTTCTGAAATGCCTTCGTCGTCAAAGGCACCGATATGCGGAAGTAGGTCAAAGGCTATCTGGTGCGCGTAGGGGCTGCCTTCCGTGGATATTTCTTTGTTTGCAGACCATGCTTTTGCTTCGTTTTCAAGAGCGTTTACGCCTTTGATGCCTGTTCCTGCAACAGCTTGGTATGTGCTGACGTTGATGTATGTGAGTCCTGCTTCTTTGTGAAGCGGCCAAAGTGCTACGAGGGCCTGAATTGTTGCGCAGTTCGGATTTGCAATGATGCCTTTTTTGCAGTTTTTGATATCTTCGGGGTTGATTTCGGGAACTACAAGAGGGCAGTCAGGGTCCATTCGCCACGCAGAACTGTTGTCAACCACTATTGCACCGGATTTTGCGGCAATGGGCGCCCATGTGCGTGAGGTGCCTCCGCCTGCTGAGAATATTGCTATGTCAACGCCTTTGAAGGAGTCTTCTTTTACTGCACGGACTGTAATTTCTTCGCCGTTGTATTTTATTTTCATTCCTTCTGAGCGCGGCGATGCAAGAGGTATAATTTCTGATATAGGGAAGTTTCTTTGTTCGAGTGTTTTGAGCATTTCACGGCCAACCAACCCCGTTGCTCCAAGTATTGCTACTTTTTTCATTAGACTGCTGCCTCCTCTATAAATGCTTTATGCAGTGCGAGCACTGCTTCTTCTGCATGGTTTGATGCTACTATAACCGTGATTGCCATTGAAGATGATGCTATCATTTCTATGTTAACTCCGGCGTCGGCAAGTATTTTGAACATTTTGGACGGTACTTCCGGATGGTTCGCAATTCCTGCACCTATTATTGATACGCGGGAGATTTCCGTGTCAAAGGATACGCCTTGCGCATCTGTGTCACGACAGTATTTTCTGCAGACTTGTATGCCTTTTTCGAGGTCAGTCTTTTTGACAAGAAATCCGATGTCGTTGACTCCGCCGCGCATGTTATTCTGTATTATCATCATTACTCCAACACCCTGATTGGCAAGGCTGGAGAATAGACCTGCAGCCATACCCGGGGTATCGGGAACTCCATAGATTACTACTTTTGCTACCTTTGTATCATGTACAACCGATTTTATTACTAGTCCTTCTGTTACCGGATTATCCATTACCCAAGTTCCCTCCTTTTCGACAAAGCTTGAAGCTATATAAAGTGGTATTTTGTATCGTGCTGCTACTTCTACGCTTCGTGCCTGCAGTACCCCTGCACCTTTGACCGCAAGTTCCATACATTCGTCAAAGTCAAGTTTGTCTATTTTTTTTGCCTGTTTTACAATTTTAGGGTCAGCCGTAAATATGCCTTCAACATCTTTGAGCAGCCTGCAGGAGTCTGCTTTAAGCGCCGCCGCAAGTGCAACTGCAGATAGGTCCGAGCCGCCGCGCCCGAGCGTAATTACGTCTCCGTTGTCTGTTATTGCCTGAAAACCTGTTATAACTGCTACTGTTCCTTCATCAAGGACTTTCTCAACAGCCTGCGGCTCTATGTCATAGATTCGCCCTTCCATGGGGAATCCTTTGGCTTTTATGCCTGCCTGACGCGCCGTGAATGACTGTGCCGGAATTCCGGACTGCTGCAGTGCAAGCGCAAGAAGCGCAACACTCTGCTGTTCCCCTGTAGCAAGCAGCTGGTCAAGTTCTCTGCCGTCATGTGCCATTGATACGTCTTCCGCAAGGGCAAGAAGGTCATCTGTCATGTTACCCATTGCGGATACTACAACTGCAACACGGTTTCCGGTATCCCTTATTTTTTTTACTATTTCAGCGACATGTTTCATTCTTTCGGCGTCGGCAACTGAGGTGCCTCCGAATTTAAGCACTGTAAGAGGACATTTTTTCCAGTTCATTAATATCCCGCCTCCTTTAGCGCTTTTGCAAGTTCTATTTCGTCAATATGTATTGTTGCCCCTTGAGATGTTCCGTCGAGTACAAAGAATTGTGAAGCAACACCGTGTTCCATAAAGGTTTTGCACATTGTCTCCGCAACTCGCTGTGCAGCGCCGCGAACTATTGCTATTACACTGGAGCCTGAGCCGCTTATTGCAACGCTGATACATTCTGGCAGCGCTTTTACGCGGTCAAATATTTCTTCTCCTCCGCTGAAAAGTTTTGTTCTGTACGGCTGATGAAGTTTGTCGTCCATCCCCCAGTGCAGATAATCCCATTTTCCTGTTGCCCATGCTGCTGTAAGGAATGCCGAGCGCCCAAGGTTAAATACAGCATCTTCAAATGCAACCTGCTTAGGCAGAGCCTGCCGCGCGTCGTGCGTACTGACGCGTTCGTCAGGAACAGCTACCACACACTGCACATCTTCCGGAAGAGGCGGAAGTTTTACATAACGGAGTGTATGCTGATCCCAGCAGCTTACAACCATTCCACCAAGATAGCACGGTGCTGCATTGTCCGGATGCCCTTCAAGTTTTGTCATTACACGCAGCAGCTCGTCTTCGTCACATTCGTAGCCTGTGAGTGTTTTGGCAAAAAGTACTCCTCCTGTAACAGCGCCTGCAGAACTTCCGAGTCCGCGGCAGAGCGGAATTATGTTATGGCACCACATTGTAAAACCAGGACCTTCTATGCCCCATTCTTTGCAGGCAGATTCGTAAGCTTTGATTACAAGATTGTTTTCGGGTTCTTGAAGCTCGCGCGCGCTTTCTCCGTGAGCCTCTATCCTGTATTCACCTTTTGGAAGGATATCGGTTATTTTAAATATGTTGTTAAGTGACAACGCCATACCAAGGCAGTCAAAACCTGAGCCCAGGTTTGCGCTTGTCGCCGGCGTGCGTATTACTATAAGGTCTTTTGAGCTTGCTTCTATCAACCCTTCATCACCCCCAGAAGTTCTTCGAGTGTGTTGCCTATTTCTATAGGACTGCCTGCCTGTGACATCGCAGTATCAGGGTCTTTAAGTCCGTTACCTGTCAAAACCATTACAACTTTTATTCCTTTTGGAAGTTTTCCGAGCTTTTTCAGCTTAACAAGTCCGGCAAGAGGTGCACAGGAGGCAGGCTCCGCAAATATACCGCCCTTTGAGGAAAGTAGTTTCTGCGCGGCAAGAATTTCCTCATCGTTTACAGAATTAAATTCACCGTGCGACTCTTCAACAGCAGCCTTTGCAAGATGAGCGCTTACAGGGTTGCCGATACGTATTGCTGTTGCAATTGTTTCCGGATTTGGGCAGGGTCTGCCTGTAACCAAAGGTGACGCGCCTTCTGCCTGGAAACCCATCATACGCGGCAGCCTGCAGGTTTTGCCTATTTCTTTGTACTGTTTGTAGCCTGCCCAGTATGCGCTGATATTGCCTGCATTGCCTACAGGGATTGCATGCCAGTCCGGTGCTTCTCCGAGTATATCGCAGACTTCCCATGCACCGCTTCTCTGTCCCCAGAGACGATACGGGTTGACTGAGTTGACAATTGCCAAACCTCCTTTATCTGCAACTTCCCGCGCAAGTTCGAGTGCCCTGTCAAAGTTGCCTTTAACCGCTATAACCTTTGCTCCGTACATGAGAGCCTGTGCAAGTTTGCCAAGCGCGACTTTTCCTGCCGGAAGAAGTACATAGCACGGTCTGCCTACTGCAGCAGCATAAGCTGCCGCAGATGCTGATGTGTTGCCTGTTGACGCGCATACAAAAGCTTTTGCTCCGGCTTCGAGTGCTTTTGCAAATGCCATTACCATGCCTCTGTCTTTGAATGAACCTGACGGGTTGCAGCCTTCGAGTTTTCCGTAAAGCTCAATTTCAAGCATTTTACTGATATTTTCGATATATACGAGCGGTGTGTTCCCCTCACCGAGAGTTATACGCGGGGTCTTATCAGTCACCGGTAAAAGTTTCCCGTAATTTTGAATAACGCCCATAATAATTCCTCCTGTGATTAAAATGAAAACCGCCTCCGAAAAAGGAGGCGGCTAAATTCCGCTGTTCCACTCCTGTTCGGCGGATAACCGCCCTTTTGTGCGCTGTTTCGGGCGCTTCCCGGCTGTCTTATTCTTATTCTAAGACTTCGGCAGCTGCTCCAAGGTGGTTTTCAACTGACCGGCAGTCACACTCTTTCAGCACAAGGAGTGCGTCTCTGTAGAGCCTCTGACAGGTTACTTTTCCTCTTCATCGCATTGCATTATCAGATTGTTCGTTAATTTAAAAGCATCAATAGCAAATTGTCAAGTAATTATGTATATTTTTACGTTGTTTTGCCACTTTTATTTGATATTTTTCAGCTTATCTGCTAAAATTCTCGGGTTAGAGTGAATTTTTATTTCATCGGTGGTGTTTCTTATGGCAAAAGTAGAAGAACATATCAAACTTTCTCAGGAAGGATACGACAAGCTTAAAGCAGAACTTGTTGAACTCCGTTCAGAAGGACGCGCACAGATAGCAGCAAAGCTTGAAGAAGCCCGTGGATTTGGCGACCTCAGCGAAAACGCAGAATATCATGCCGCAAAAGAAGAACAGGAAAAAATTGAGGGCAGAATTCTCCAGCTTGAAGCACAGCTTGCAAAGGCAGTTGTTATCGACGAGAAGAACATCGACACAAGCGTAGTCAGCCTCGGGACAACGGTCACCTTCGAAGAAAAGAAAAAGTGCTATACTTATCAGATAGTCGCAACGGAAGAAGCAGACATCAAAGCCAATAAGATTTCAAAAGACAGTCCCGTAGGCTTTGCGCTTCTCGGCAACGCTGTAAAAAGCACAGTTACAGTCCGTACACCGCGCGGCGTCAGAAAGCTCAAAATTACGAAAATCGAAAAGTAATTTGCAAACAGGAAAACACAAATGACCTCCCTACCGGGAGGTCATTTGTATATTCTTTACTGATATCTTCTTTTTATACCAAATGAAACTCTTATGATTTCGTCAAGGAATTCCGGAAAATCCACTCCAAAGGCTTTAGCCGCTTTAGGCACAAGGCTTGTTGAGGTCATTCCGGGCGCCAGATTTGCTTCCAGTGCATAAACTTCACCGTCTTCTGTGATTCTGAAGTCTGTACGGCTGTAAACTCTGCAGCCCAGACTTTTGTGCGCAAGGACAGCCGCTTCCTGCACTTTTGCCGTAAGCTTCGCATCGAATTCTGCGGGGCAGACATAAACAGTGCTGCCGTGCGTATATTTGTTTTTATAGTCATAAAAACCTTCTTTAGGTTTGATTTCAATAACGGGAAGCGCAATAATTTCACCGTCTGTTCTTTCCCATACAGGGCAGGTTGCTTCTATACCGGGTATATACTGTTCTACAAGAGCTTTTTCCTCATATATGTAACTGCTGCAAGCAACTTCAAGCCCTTTTTCAAATTCTTCGCGTGTTTTAACTTGAGTAAGACCAACTGTGCTTCCACCGCTGTTCGGCTTTACAATGAGATGTCCGTATTTTTCAAGCATTTCAGCATCGCGTTCATCAAATTTACAGCCTTTCGGTTTTGCATAACCTTCAGGAATTTTTACACCGGCAGCGTCAAAAAGAAACCGCGCTACATCTTTGTACATACCAAACATACAGGCCACAGCTCCTGAGCCTGTAAACGGAATCCCGTGCGACGCAAGACACGCCTGCAGAGTCCCGTCTTCTCCCCAGTCGCCGTGAAGGGCTATAAATACTCCGTCAGCATCATAATCTGCCCAGTTTAAAACAAGTTCTTCCGGTGAGTGTATATCCGTTTTAATTACATCATGCCCAAATTCGGCAAGTGCAGATGCCACAGCTTCCCCTGAATTGAGAGAAACTTCTCTTTCGGGGCTTGTACCTCCGCACGCAACAACAATTTTCATTTTAATGTTCTCCCTCCATAAGTTTTCTTTCGTCATCATCGAGCTTTGAGCCTACGTGCAGTTTAGTGTTGGGAAATGCATTGATATAAAATGTAAGCCCAAGTTCGCTTTCTGTACCAAAGAATTCCTTTTTGCCCCACAGCATCCATGTGTAGCAGTGTTTAGAGTAGCTGAGCGTATAGTAAAGAGTGGAAAAACGGCTGTATACCAGATCATATTCCGCTGCCGCCGAAGCTGTCCATCTGTTGTGTTTATGTCCAAATGGCAGAGGAAGCGACAGTGACTGATAAATCAGTTTGTTATCCCTGTACTGGTCAAATTCCAGCGGACTTTTTCCGTTAACCCAGCGCTGATAATATCTTGTCGTAAGGTCAAAAGCTCCGATGTTATATTTAACGCCGGCCCAAGCGTCCGCAATTTTCTGCGTTTTACCTTCATCATCATAATATTTGTAAAAATAGTAACGGGCTCCGTAAAGCGGTGTAAAGTAACGGAATAATTTAATATCGTCAAAATTATGGCGCAGTTCAGCTCTGCCGCCAACACGCCGTATCCAATCGGCTGAAGAGTCATCCGAATAACGCCCGTATATTGCGCCAACTCTGAGTTTTGCAGGTTTAAATTTACTGAAAAGCCACGGTGTATTCACATTTGTTTCAGGCTTTTTGGTAACATTGAAACGGCGTGTAACCCCCGGAATCATTTCTGTGGTAACAAGTTCTCTGTCAGAGAAGTAGAGCTTTCCTTCCCAGCCGTTCTTTGCATATTTGAAACCCCACTGCGGACGCCACTGAATATCTTTGTCATCTTTGTTATACTCTCTGCTGATACGCCCGTAAATTGAAAGACCGTCAACAAAGAAATCTCTTTCATAGTTAAAGTCAGCTTCAAACAGATCCTTTGTCCAATACACAAACCTTGTATCAAGCACTCCGTGTTTTCCGAAATCAAGAGGCCCCTGCACACCAAAGCCTGCGCCTTTTTCGGAAGAGTAGTCAATAATCGGCATAATGCTGCTGTGTTTGCCTAATTTCGCAATATAGTCGTATGGATATTTGAAGACCATATGTTCACTGAAATATAGTGCCGGTTTTTTAAGAATAATTTTGTTGCCGGGAATGATAACAGCATTTTTTGTTTTGAGCTTATAGTGCGGTTTGGCAAAATCGCATGTTGTTGCAGAAATATTATTCCACTGCGCTATAATGTCTTTGTTTTGTATACTTTTCTGCGGTACTCGATTTTTTGACAGTATTTTTTCATTTACGGCATCACCGGCAGGCATAAAGTATATATTTTCGCCTTTCAGATACAGTTCTCCGCTGTTGCCGACAACATCAGTAAAAATACCGCGTCTGTTTTTTATATCGTATTCCAGAGATTTTCCGGTAAGTTTATTACCTTGTGAAAATACTGTAACATTATTGTTATCATTTGCAACAGCCTTGATAACCTGGGTCGTATTGTTGTACTGAACCTGCGGGGCATTCAGCGTATACTGCCAGTTGCGGACACATACATTTCCCTCGGCTTCGACATTTTCCGACACTTCATCGTAGCGGACATTGTCAGCATTAAGTTCTATTTTCTGTTTATCGTCAGTCTGTTTTATCCCGAATTCATCGGAAACAGACACGAAATTCTCCGCAGCATAGCACGGCATACAAAAGGAAAAAACAAGAATACTTATCACAGCCGCTGTTTTATAGACTATTTTCTCCATGTTATTTTTCCTCTACCGTTGATTCTGCATGTGCCGGTTTTATTTTCAAAAACAGCTTTATCGGCAGTTATTTTGAATTTATTGTTCGAGATATTCAGGTTATCACTAAGATGCCATGAATCTTGTTTCGCATCATATTCAGCCGTTTCTGCCTGCAACATAAGACGTCTGCCGTCTGATGCCAGAAATCCGTCTACACCGGTAAGAGTTACATTTTTTTTGTTTTTGCTTACAACACCGTGTTTCGCGTTGATAGTACTTGTCTGACCGTTCTTTTCAGCTATATCAACCCTAATATTGTCGGTATAAAGGACATTATCCTTCACCTGTACCTCTGGGGAATCAAATTTCCAGTGTCTGTTATTGATTTTCTTGTCAAGTTTAACATTGCTGATTGACATATCCGGCAGTTTTTCAATTTTTGTTGTAACATCAAGATAGAAATCATGGTAAAGACATGCTGCAAGCACGGCAACAGACAGAATTAGAACTATTGTCCAAAACCGTCTGTTGCCAGCTATTGCAAGAATTGCTCTAATGAGATGCCGCACTCTCTACTGCTGCACAGGATTGTCTACAGGTTGTGTCGCGCCGCTTCCCTGCGGTGAAGGCTGATTTTCCGACATGCCTGCATATGAAGAAATTGCATCAGGAATTTTGTAACCTTTTACCTCAGCATCCTCAGCAGTTTCTACATAAAAGATTGTTCCTTCTTTAAGATGCTTGTCGTTCCCGCGAATAAAGGCACCTGTTACCAAACCTACAGGACCTAAAATAACCGCGCCTGCGAAACTCGCGCCTACTGCACCTACAGTAGTCGCTTCAACATGTTCGGCTCTTTTGGCAAATTCACCTATACCAACAGGAATCTGTTTCGGCTGAATTGTCTCAAGCAGATCAAATTTCATTTCAATTTCAGAGCCGCGGCCAAAACTTCTGGGAGCTTTTACCTTAGTAATTGTCGCAAGCAGGCGGCTGCCGGCAGGAGCTACAATGATGTCGTCCTGTTTAATTTCGTTTAAAAGTCCCAAAACGACTTTATCACCGGGTTTGCATGTGCGCACTGTCAGGGTTTTGAGAAGTTTTGCTTTAGCAACTGTTCCTTTTGGAAGAGTCGTTTTTGTATAACTTGTATTTTCGGGGAGAATTTTCCCGAGTATCTTTTCTGCGCGGGAAGCAATCGGACCTTCTGTTATGGCACCGTCTATGATTATTTCCACTGCATCAAGACGACGCGCAAGACCGATTTCCGGCATTGTTTTCTTCGTTGTTCCCCATTCAGAGACAGCGACCTTGTAAAGAAGCGACGGAGAGGACTCGCTTCCGTCTTCCAGGAATCTGAGCATAGCAGACTGGCGCTCAGTCAGGCTTCCGGGAAGTTCGCGTCCGAACACATCTTTTTCAAGACGGCAAAGCCGCGGAAGTAGAGCACCCGTCTGTGCCTGTGCGTAAACTATCGTTTCGCAGCGCTCAAGCACCTGAAAAAGCGCTGAGCCAGGCTCACTGACTTTCATTTTTTCAGCAAGTGCTGCTGCTTCTTTTGCTTCTGCCTCCTCTTTTGCTTTTTCGGCTGCTGCCTGTTCAGCAGGATCATCCGAAGGAACCGGATTTGTCACTGTGGTCTGCGCAGATTTGTCGGCAGCCTGTGTCTGAGCAGCAAAAGCCGCAACATTGCAGGAAACGCTTACGAGCGCAACTAAAAGAACTATCATGAACTTTTTCATTTCTAAAATCCTCCTTCGTAATATGGAATAAAATTACTGTTTTTTGTTTGTTTCAGATTTTTTCAATGTAAGAGCTGTTTCAATAAAGCTGTCGAAAAGCGGGTGTGGTTTAACCGGCCTTGAGAGAAATTCCGGATGGAATTCAACCCCTATCATCCATGGATGTTCCGAATTTTCAACAATTTCTACAAGATTACCCTGCGGACAGTGTCCAGCAATTTTAAGTCCCGTTTTTTCAAATTCATCGGCATATTCGTTATTGAATTCAAAACGATGCGTATGACGTTCGTCAACGCTTGCCTCATTGTAGATTTTTGCTGCTTTGGTGTTTGCGACCAGTTCGCATCTGTATGCGCCGATGCGCGGTTTTTCGAGTTTTTCGTCAATGTGAACAACCGGATGTTTTGTATACTTGTCAAATTCTGTGCTGTTTGCATCGGCATATCCAAGAACATTGCGTGCAAATTCAACGACTGCTGCCTGCATTCCAAGGCTGATGCCGAAATAAGGAATGTCATGTTCTCTCGCGTATTTTGCCGCTTTGATTTCGCCTTCAATGTCTCTGTGCTCTGTGTCTCCGGCCACCAAAATTGCGTCTGTCTGCGAGAAAATGCCGTTAACGGCTGAATCTTCAAGTGTTTCGGATTCAACAGGTATCGTTTTAATCTTTACATTATGTGCAACTCCTGCATGAAGCAATGCCTCGTTAATACTGAGATATGCATCTTTGATATCCGTATATTTCCCAACAAGAGCGACCTTGATTTCTTCACTTCTGTTATCATAACGGTCAAGGAAATTTTCCCAGTCTTTCATATCCGGCTCCGTGTCTGCTGACAGTCCGAGTTTTTTGAGAATTGCATCATCAAAACCCTGTTTATGAAGCGTTACAGGTATTCTGTATATTGTATCTGCATCTCTAGCTTCAAAAACAAGCTTCGGGTTAACACTGCAAAAGAGCCCAATTTTTTCTTTCATACCGCTGTTAACATCCTGCTGGCAGCGGAGGACTATAACATCAGGCTGAATACCTATTCTTCTGAGTTCGTTGACGCTGTGCTGCGTTGGTTTTGTTTTGAGTTCTGCTGAAGCCGCAATGTAAGGTACAAGCGTTACATGACAGTAAACAATATTTTCTCTGCCCACTCTTGCGGGAAGTTGTCTGATCGCTTCAAGATACGGCAGCCCTTCAATGTCACCGACAGTTCCTCCTATTTCTGCAATAACAATATCTTTACCCTCGCCGGCACGAACTATTCTGTCCTGAATTTCATTGGTGATATGAGGTATAACCTGAACTGTACCACCATTATAGCCGCCTGCGCGTTCACGCTGAATAACTGCGGAGTAAATTTTACCGGTTGTACAACTGTTAACAGCGGATATAGGCTCACCTATAAAACGTTCATAATGGCCTAAGTCTAGGTCAGTTTCAGCTCCGTCCCACGTGACAAAAACTTCACCGTGCTGGAAAGGACTCATCACACCTGCATCATAGTTGATATACGGGTCCATCTTGATGCTGCTGACTTTAAAACCGCGGCTTTTCATAAGTGTCCCGAGCGATGCTGCAGTTATTCCTTTACCCAGCGAAGAAACAACTCCGCCTGTTACGAAAATATACTTTGTCATGCCATATCGCTTCCTTTTATATGAGAAAATATTTATTTTTCTGTTTATCTGGAGCCGAACGGGTTTACAGGTCTTCCACCTCGTCTAACTTCAAAGTGGCAATGGTTGCCAGTCGAATGCCCTGTGCTTCCGACTCTTGCTATAAGCTGTCCTTTGCTTACACGCGTTCCAACCTGTGCAACAAGCGCGCTATTGTGTCCGTAAAGGCTGACAACCCCGCCTCCGTGGCTGATCATGATTGTCTTGCCGTAACCGCCTTTCCAGCCTGAATGAATAACAACACCGTCAGCAGCTGCAACGACAGGAGTCCCTCGCGGCGCTCCTATATCTACACCCGCATGAAAGACTGTTCTGCTGCGCCTAAACGGACTGCGTCTGTAACCGAAGCGACTTGTAACATGACCGGAACAAGGCCAGCGGAAACTGCCGCTAAAACTGCCGCCTGAAGTATCTTCCTGATATCTTGTTCTCTTGCCGGACTCTGTTTTTTTGTATCTGTCAGACTTTTTGTCAGCAATTGTAATCTCAGGAATTTTTCCGCCTGGTATAAACACTTTTGCACCGTTTCTGAATTTTGCACTCTTATCTGACATTCCGTTGGCAACAAGAATTGATGTACTGCTGCTCTTGTACTTCTTCGCAAGAGTTGAAGCTGTATCATTTCTATCTGCTTTGACATAAATACCGTCAACATAGCGATTGCCCATCCTAGGTATTACAAGAGTACAGCCAGTACTGATTTTTTTTCTAGAGTTCATAGACAAGATAGTTTTTGTACTTATGCCAAATCTGCGGGCAATCTTCTCTAAAGAGTCCCCTTTCTGCACAACATACGCCAAAGGATGCATACGGTTCTTTTCAAGTTCCGCGCGTCTTTGTTCTTCTCTGCGTTTTGCCTCAAAAGCTGCGGCATCTTTTTTAAGCTTATAGACATATGCACGCGTTGATTCCACTTCAGAAGGGGCATCCGGGATATAAAGCAGATAACCTTCCGGTATCTGTTCTTTTTTTCCCGCAAGACAGTTGGCGCGTCTAAGCTTTGCCGCATCCATCTTAAATTCTTTTGCAACAGATGAAATAGTGTCTCCGTGCTTTGTTATATACTCCTGCCAGTGAAGATTTCTAGTTAATTTTCCCTTTTCCTTGTCCGATATAGCACCGTCATTGTCCTGCAGCACATCGTACATCTTCAGTTCTTCCGAGGTCATATCCGACAGACTGGGAATTTTGCCTATGCCAAGCGGACTTACAAGTATACTACCGTCAGCAGCCGCTTGGCCGCTGACCAAAGCCTCTGTAACATCTATTAGGCTGAAGCCGCTGTCGGTCGTCTGCATATCAGTGGGCAGAACATCAAATTCTGCAGCATAATTTACCTGCTGCAACGCGGCATAACTGCTGAAATAGGCTATCGCGAAAAACGCAGTAGCCAAAATGAGTCCGAAATAAACAATTAATGTTTTCTTTGCACCCAAATTAAATCTCAAAATCTTTCCTCGCAATGCAAAAAGTTTTTATCTTTATCAACAACATCTACACCGGTCTTACTGACGCAAGAAATTCTTTATTTGACCCTGTTGAACGAAGTCTTTCAAGCAGCATATTAAGCACTTCAGCTTCGTCCATATTCACAATTTTCCTTCTCAACGCATTAATCTTCTGCAGATCATCTTCTGGAATAAGCAGATCATCGCGGCGCGTTGAAGACTTAGTAATATCAAGTGCCGGGAAAATACGCTGTTCGGCAACCTTTCTTGAAAGCTGAACTTCCATATTGCCGGTACCCTTAAATTCTTCGTATATGACGTCATCCATACGGCTGCCTGTTTCCACAAGCGTGGTTCCGATTATCGTCAAGCTTCCGCCGTTCTCAATATTTCTTGCCGCGCCGAAAAACTTCTTCGGAAAATAAAGCGCGGCAGGATCCATGCCGCCTGAAAGCGTTCTGCCAGACGGCTGGGCAACAAGATTGGAAGCTCTTGCCAGACGCGTTATCGAATCAAGCAAAAGCACAACATCTTTGCCAACCTCGGCAAGGCGTTTAGCCTTCTCAAGCGCAAGCGCAGCAACTCTTATATGTTCCTCTGCAGGACGGTCAAAAGTTGACGCAATAACCTCTCCATTCACAGAGCGTTTCATATCAGTAACCTCTTCCGGACGCTCGTCAATAAGCAGTACCATCAGTATAACCTCAGGATGATTTGTGGTGACCGCATTTGCTATATGCTTAAGCAAAGTAGTTTTTCCTGCCTTTGGAGGTGAAACTATCAGTGCTCTCTGCCCCTTGCCGATTGGCGCAAACAAATCAACTATTCTTGTATCGACACTACGCTGTTCAACCTCAAGTTTCAGTTTCTTATCAGGGAACACCGGGGTAAGTTTCTCAAAAACGGGTCTCTCCTTTGCCAGTTCAGGGTCGGTATAATTTACATTTTCAACTCTGAGAATTGCCGAGAACTGTTCACCCTCGCGCGGCGGACGGATAACTCCCCACACAAGATCACCGTTTCTGAGGCCAAGCCTACGAATCTGCGACGCTGAAACATAAATATCCTCACTGCTCGGAAGCAGTCCCGCCGGACGAAGAAAACCGAAACCTCCGCCGTTTTCCGAATTCTTTATTTCAAGTGTTCCACTACCGAAACGATATCCTACGGCAACAGCCTGACAACGCAAAATCTCAAGCACCAGATTGTCATATCGGAGTTTGTCATAATTCTCAACAGCAAAAAACTCTGCCAGTTTATAAAGCTCGGCTATAGACAACTTTGTCAGGTCATTAAAACTGTACTCCGGCTGAGCATGCTGCTGAGCCTTTTCCTGCTGCTTTTCTATTTCTGACGAATTCACGGCAGCCGGAACGTCAGCTGTTTTCTTTCTCACAACACGAACAGTAGCAGTGCTTTTCTTCTGCTGCTCCACTGCCTTCTTTTCAGTTTCAGCCTTAGGCGGACGTCCGCGTCTTTTTGCCACAGGCTTTTCCTGCACCACGGTATCTTTAACTGCGACGTCCTCTGTCTGATTTTTTGTGGGACGTCCGCGTTTTTTTACAACAGTCTCTGTTGCTGCGGTTTCAACAGCCTTTTTGGCAGGACGACCGCGTTTTTTCAGAGCACTGCTTTTCTGTTCTGTTTTTGTCTGATTTTTTACCGGCACTGCTTACTCCTCCTGCCCTTATTGACATGCCTTTTATCATCCAGTTGTACTTATTGCTGTTTTAGTTACCTATTTTTCTTCGCTGCAGGCCTTTTTGCCGTAGGTTTCACCGCAGCGGCAGGCTTCTTCTGCGCTGGTTTCACTGTAGCCGTTGGTTTCTTTGCCGCAGGCTTTACAGCGGCGGCAGGCTTCTTTTGCGCTGTTTTTACTGTAGCGGTCGGTTTCTTTACCGCAGGTTTTACAGCGGCAGCAGGCTTCTTCTGCGCCGGCTTTACTGTAGTTGCTGGTTTCTTTTGAGCACTGGAACTTTGCTTAGCCGCAGTTTTTTTAGGTGTCTTCGCTGCAGATGACTGCGAATCCGTCACTTCAAAAACCTCCGGCTTTGTTACCCAGCTTTTCGTAGCAGTTGAAATAACAATCCTGTACTTACCGGGTGGAAGAGGAGAGCCGTCGTTTTTCACAAGATAATAAGCACGCACACCTTCCTTTGCCACAAGAACAACGCGCTGTCTGACAATCTCTGTCTTATCCATGTAGCAGACAATTTTCAGCGGAGTGTCAGATTTGGCATTAACGTACTCAAACCACAGACAAACCTGCTCATTTTCTAAGTTAAACTTCGCTGCAGACTGAGGGACACTGTTCTGTTTAATTTCTTTACAGACAAATGCGCGGGGGATATCAACTGAGCCGACATAGCCGCCGACTTTATTAGCGCTCCACAAGACAGAAAAGAGCAGAATAAAAATAATTGCACCGAGCAGAATTAACAGCTTTTTCCTCATATTCCGGATCATCGAACCACCATTCAGGGCTGGGATAAAACTAGACTGGGATATTATAACAGAAATCAGTCGATTTCTAAAGACAAAGCATCAATAATATCATCAAATTCGTCTGAATTTCCGCGTTTGACAGAACGGCACCAGAAATATGCCGCTGAAACACTGCCTCCTGCCCTTTTTACAGCATTTTCTGCGGCACGCAGCGTGCTTCCTGTCGTATAAACATCATCAACCAAAATAACTTTTTTCCCAGAAAGATTCTGGCATCCAATTGCAGAAGCAGGAAGAGTCATACGCTCTCCGGCACGCTTTTCCACCTGTCTGCCGAAATCATCTGCCCAAAACAACATATCCTCAGCCGGGATATTAAAGCCTTCCGAAATTCCGCAGGCAAGCAGCTCAGTCTGATTAAACATGCGGCTGCTGTTTTTGTGCAGCGGAACTGGTAGAATTATATCAGCTTCTATTTTTTTGCAGAACTTTGCAATGACATGCCCCATTGGAACACCAAGCGACCGGCTGTTCCTGTACTTTAGATTAAGCAGAAAATCCTTTGCGAATCCGTCATAAACAGCCGCATAGAAGCAGGGGAAAGCACCCTCACACAGGGATTGATCCCAATTTCCGCCGCATTCGCTGCAAAACGGCGCAAAATGTCCCGCTGCGCTTTCAAGGCAGTCGTCACAATAAGCAACGGCAATCCTTCCGCAGACAGGACAATGCTGCGGAAAAATAAAATGCTGCAACAAATACAGAAAAACATTAACATTACGCATAAGAAAATTATAGCACCCTAAAACCAGAAAAACAGCGGCCTTTATCCACCGCCTACTGAATATACGAGAATTCTTCGCCGAATTTCTGTATCACACACTCCGGTTATCATATCCATACAACCAGATATTTGCAAACACCCCCCCGATTTTTGCATTTGTTTTTCATTTATTTTTCATTTCATTTGCAATTTTTGAGTTTGTGAATTTTTCACAATGCGGCATAATGGCAGTATGCAGCTGACTTTATCCGCTGTTGTCTTTTTTTCGTCTTACCCTCTCTAATTTGGGGTGTTCCATTTACCGTATCGTCTGAACATTATATATAGGAGGGGTGAGA
>JAZUIB010000012.1:0-4318 GCA_045642025.1 Synergistaceae bacterium | reverse complement strand
CCTGAGAGACCTGCATATTCGCCTGCGTACCTGCATGGCGTACCTGCATACATAAAAAAGAAAACAAAAGCAACAGTTTGACAAAGTCGCAATACCCTGTATAATATCCTTAACAAAGAGGTGTTGCCGGCAACAGACGGTCAGCCCTCGGGTTTAAGTTATCGAAGTAACCGTTTACCTTTGGACTGGGGCGGTTACTTTTTTGTGCTTCTGCCTACTGTGTAGCCGAGGGAGAAAAATGTTGCGCAAAGACTGAGTATTTCTACTAAGCTGCACTCCATTCGCACCACCCCCTTCTTGTTCCTGCGAACATTCCGAGGGTCTAACCGCCTGCCGCTGTGAAGCTGCCGACAACGGAGCTATTATAGCACAACGCAATTTTCGAACAGCGTGCTATTGTCATACGTAATTTTTTCAGTACTGCACGAAAAAACAGGAACCTCCGAAAGGATTCCTGCTCAGTTATAGACAAAATAACCTCAAAATTGGACAATTTACCGCTTCGTTAAACAGCACCAATTATTTGAAAGAATTTATGTACTCCACCGGGTCAAAATCCGAATACTGATACTCTCCATCAAAAATTGCACGTTCAATCAACGCTACCATGCGTTTAAGATCATTGAGAGACAATTCGCTTTTCATTGCAACGAGGACAGAGAAATCTTTTACAGATACATTCTTACCATCCACACGGGATTTATATTCGGTGTGATCTGAATATAACGCCATATACATTAACCCAAACTTAGGTTGTATAGGAGAAGCACAGTTGTCTTCTGCAAAGGATAAATCATTAACAAATTCATCAATCCTTCGTTTAATTTCCTCAGCAGTTGCATCATCGTACATTACTGATAAAAACCATCTGTCATTCCCTCGATAACAACGTATTGAAACTGTCGCATTCATACGCTCTTCTTCATTTACCCATGCCCAAGCTCCTTGCTGTGGACTTGTTTTGTTGGTACAGAAGAAATGTCCTGTCATAGTTACCAACCCCAATTCTTCAAATTTTTACCAAACACAAGGGGACTCCAAATGGAGCCCCCAAAACTAGGCAATTAGCTTAGAATTTGATGTCTGTCTGGAACATAACAACACGGTCTTTGCCGTTCAGGATCTCTTTCGAGAAAGCGCCTGCCCAGTTGTTGTTATCACCGTAGTTGATTTCGTCATAAGCGAGCATGAATGTGATTGCAGGGTTGAGTTTGTACTTAACACCAACACCCCATTCTTTTGCGTTGTCCTGTCCATCTGTTGACCAGTTGGCGAATGTTCCGCGGAGGAATGTACTCCACTTTTTGTTCCATTTCTGGTTGAGCTGGATGTGCCAGATTTTTGAAACTTCGTTGTTAATCGGACGTGAGTAGAATACTGACGGTTCTGTTGAGAAGCTGCCCATTGAGTAGCAGTTAACGCCGTTGTTTGCACCGTTGTTGCCGCCGAAACCGTTCTTCATCTGTGCATATTCGACCCAAAGGTCTGTGAACTTAAGGACGCTCTGTTTGACATCGAGAATAACTTTGAATGCATACTGGTTTTCGTCAAGGTCTGTAATACCAAGAGCAGCATCACTGTATTTCTGGTTGTATCTCTGCCAGTAATAAACGCCTTTAAGTGCTATGCCGTCTGCGAATTTGTAGCCAGCTGTTACACCGTAGGTTTGTACGTTGCCGCGTGAGGTCGCATCTTCGAATGTTTCTGCGCCATCGCCCTGCATCCAATATGCCATACCGCCGAGTGTGATTTTGTCTGTCGGTGTCCATTTGAGGTTAAGGCTGTAAAGCATGTGGTCGTTTTTGTTCTGTTTCGCATAATAGAAACGTTTGCCGCCGGAGCTATTGCGTCCGATTACGAAATCAGCTTTAACTTTGCTCCATTTCTTTGTGAACCAGAAACCATCCATACGCCAGTCGCCGATGAGTGCGTCTTCGTCTGTGTAAAGACCGTAGTCACCTTCCCAGTCAAACTGTGAACGACCGATTTTAACTTCAAGTCCCCAGAACGGGAGCTTTGTGCCAACGTAGAATTTACGTGTTGAGAATGTTGTGCCTTCGCCTTTACCGTCATCAGGATTTGCTGTTGACCAGCCTGAGCCAAGACGGAACTGTGAATCGAAGTAGGTGTCTTCTGTAATCTGACGACGGAAGAACATACGTGCTGTGTCACGGTTGATGCCTCTGCGTCCCGTGCCTACCCACGGTGATGTACCTTTGTGGGCATCACCACCGGCGGCATTTGCATAGAATTTGAAGCGTCCGCTGATCTGCCAGCTGCCGATGCCTTTTTCGAGCTTCGTTACGCGTTTGTCGAGTTTGTCGGTTTTCGCGCCGAGTGCATCAAGTTCGTTTTTGAATTCTGCGCAAAGTTTTTTAAGGAGTTCGACATCCTTTTTGCTTGCGTGGAGTTCATCACCGCGTGCTACTGCACGGGCTACCATTGCTGCCACTTCATAACGTGTTGCCTGCTGGGCACCTTTGAATGCGTAAAACACAAGCGCGTGTTGTGCTTTTTGGGTTTTCAAATTCAATGTGGTTAAAATTGCTCTGTATAACAAATGTGTAGCATTATTTTAAAATCGAAACAGCCTCTGCTAGTACACTCGGCGCAAGATGGGCGTATCGTTCTGTCATCTGCAGCGAAGAATGACACATCAGTTTTTGAATAACTTGCATGGATACCCCTGCCATAGCCAAACGGCTTGCAAAGTCGTGCCTCAGACAATGCCAGCTGAAATTTTTAATTCCAGCCTCCGCCAGCAGTTTTGAAAACGCAGTCCGCGTATCAGAAAGCATTTTGCCGTGTTCGGAGAAAACATATCCTTTTGTCTTTCTTGTTCGGTGTTTCCAGCGTGCAAGCTCATCGCACACCATATCATTCAGCGGCAGCACTGCTGCTTTACCGCCTTTCATAATTGCAGCTTCAAGTCTCAGCTGCCTATTTTCAAAATCCACGTTCTGCCATTTCAGTTTAAGCAGCGTTCCTTTTCGAATTCCTGTATTCAGGCTCAGTACAAGCGCCGGTTTCATCCATTTTGCCTTACAATTTTCCGCCGCTGACATAAGATTTTGCCGCTCCTCTGGCGTGAGATACCGCTCAACAATTTTTGAATCCTTCTGCGACACCTTTGGCACGCTGAACGGCACTTCAGGAATAAACTGCTGGCGCTTTGCCCATGAAAGCATCGACCGCAAAGCCGCAAGCCGCCTGTTAACCGTTGCGCCCTTAATTTTTGTCTGTCGTTTCTGCCATGCGGAAATCGTATCACACGTCAGAGAAGACACGGGACAGGGCAAAAATTCCGAAAACTGCCGTATCATACGCACAGTTTTAACCCCGCTTTTGCGCTGTTTCTTTACCCACGGCTCATATTTTTTCAGCAGTTCCGCAACAGTCACGGAAGGTGCGCGCAGCCATGCCGGATCGCTGTTTTCCAGCCACAGCCGGGACAAAAAACGCTTTGCCGCAGCACGCACCTCACAAAGAGGTACAAACGCAGGCGCCAGCTTAATATTACGCTGACGTCTCAACGGTCGCGGTGTACGATAATTAATATAGTAAGTTTTTCTGCCTGACGGTTCCACACGCACAAAAAGCCCTTTAACCTCACTGTCTCTAATATCATAACGTTTTTCGCGTACATCTGCGGAATCCACAAGCCTTTGTGTAAGCTTTGCAACAGTCATAATCTCAAACCTCCGGAATTCAAAAATAGTCTGAATATTTTACCGCCGGTATGCTGTTATACAAAAGTTATACAAAAAGGATTTTATGCGTGATAAAAGCACTAAAAATTGTGGACATCTCGCGGCATAGATAGTTCATCATATAACACCTAATGGGAGTACACTATCCGTCTAAGAAAATTCACTATTCAAGGATAGCGGTTTACGAATTTGCCCAACCGAATAAACGGCAAAAAAACGCCCGAGAGCGATAAAGCTCTCGGGCATTTCTATATTTTTGTATATCTACATTGCAAACAAGCGGCTCAACTGTCAAAATAACTGACTGTCGTCCGTTTGTCCGCAAATTTGACTGTTTTCGAACTAACGTTCCTAATAACTAAACATTCAAATTCGCCTGCGCAGGCGTTTGTTGCTCATAATGTTATCCTGATAGAGGACCGCGTATTTGCGTGGGAAACCAATCACCACCGGTGAATGTTACCGAAGTTTTCCCGTTCATAGCTTGTTGGCAGCGGGCTTGTCAGCATCATGAACGCATGACGTCGATGCGATTAAAGTAAGAAGATTTAACACACGGATGTCCGACCGGTGGAAAAAGCCTTCCGTAAGCTAACCCGACGGGACAG
>JAZUIB010000011.1:0-4023 GCA_045642025.1 Synergistaceae bacterium | reverse complement strand
AAGCGTCCGCTGATCTGCCAGCTGCCGATGCCTTTTTCGAGCTTCGTTACGCGTTTGTCGAGTTTGTCGGTTTTCGCGCCGAGTGCATCGAGTTCATTTTTGAATTCTGCGCAAAGTTTTTTAAGGAGTTCGACATCCTTTTTGCTTGCGTGGAGTTCATCACCGCGTGCTACTGCACGGGCTACCATTGCTGCTACTTCATAACGTGTTGCCTGCTGGGCACCTTTGAATGCGTGTTAATAATACCTGAATTTTATGTATTAAATCTTTGAAAAAGTGTATATTATATATTGTAAATATCTTGAAAAGGTGTAGTATATTCGATATATAAATCTTGAAAAGGTGATAGTTAGACTATGAAGAGAAAAATCTATGACGCTATGCTCAAATGGAAAGAGACTTCCGCAGGTAAAACCTGCCTGTTGATTGATGGAGCGCGGCGTGTGGGAAAAAGCTATATTGCTGAACAGTTTGCAAAAGATAATTACCGCTCGTATCTTATGTTGGATTTTAACAGGGCAGACAAAGATGTTATATCGTTGTTTGACCGTTATATGAACGATTTGGACGGCTTTTACATGTATCTTTCCGCAATATACGGCGTGAAGCTTTACAAGCACGAATCAGTGATTGTGTTTGACGAGGTTCAGCTTTGTCCAAAGGCGCGTGGAGCGGTAAAATATCTTATTCAGGACGGACGCTATCATTTTATTGAAACAGGCTCACTGCTTTCAATCAGGGAGAACGTATCGGATATCATAATACCTTCTGAAGAACGTCATTTGAAGCTTTGCCCGATGGACTTTGAGGAATTTCTGTGGGCAATGGGTGAAGAATCGCTGATAAAACTGCTTAAAGAAAAATTTATTACAAAAACACAGCTTGGCGAAGCTTTGCACCGCAAGGTTATGACGCTTTTCAGGCAGTATTTGATTATAGGCGGAATGCCTCAGGCTGTTGCAGAATATACAGAAAACAGGGAATTTGAAAATGCCGATGCGATAAAGAGAGATATATTGGCTTTATACCGTGCAGATTTGGCAAAGCACGCCGGAAGCTGCTCGAGAAACGTGACAGCGATTTTTGACGAAATTCCGGCACAGCTCTCTAAACACGAAAAAAAATTTACGCTTTCAGCGCTTGGAAAAGGCTTGAAATATAGGAACTATGAGGACTCGTTTCTCTGGCTTGAAGACTCTATGATTGTCAATATATGCTATAAGGCCGCGGAACCTTCTGTTGGGCTGAAAATGAACCGTGACCGCACGACGCTGAAAATGTACATGGGGGATACAGGTCTTTTAATCAGCCATGCTTTCGATGAAAATGCTCTTGCAAGCGAAGAAATATACAAACGGCTTTTGCTCGGGAAACTTGATTTCAACGAAGGAATGTTCTTTGAAAATATCGTTGCTCAAATGCTCAGTGCGGCAGGGCACAAGCTGTATTTCTATTCTAATTCTTCAAGGCAGGATAAAAACAGCCGTATGGAAATTGATTTCCTGCTTGCCAAAAGCAAGATTACGAACGCACACAATATCTCGCCGGTAGAAGTCAAATCAGGCAAAAATTACACCTACGTTTCTCTGGGCAAATTCAGGACAAAATTTGCCCAGCAACTGCATACCCCCTATCTGCTGCATACCGGAGACGTAGCCGAAAAAGACGGAATAATCCATCTGCCTGTCTATATGACGGGACTGTTGTAATTCGTTTCTGCCATTTCAAATACCGTGTATTCTCAAAGAATCAAAAAATCAAAAGTATGACAAAAAACAACTTAGCCTAAAAAAGACCCTTCCGCTTGACAACACAAGTTTTCCAACTATAATAACAAATATAATATATTATATTTTACTTTTGTTACAGACTGAAGGTGACCTAATGACACTTTACAGCTATTTATGCCAAAACTACGGAGAGAACAATCCTATTTTGGCATCTGATCTGAATTTTGACAGCATATCCGCTGTCAATGTTCGCCAGCAGTTAAAAAAACTGACTGACAGCGGTAAACTGAAACGCTATGCCACCGGCATATACTTTATCCCTGCCACTTCAGTTTTCAAATCAGGCTCAACAATATCGCGCGAAGACGTTATAGAAAAAAAATATCTGTTTGAGAACGGCAGACGTTGCGGTTACTTTACCGGCATTGCTTTTGCGAACGGCATAAACACCACAACACAGCTTCCCGCTGTCTTTGAAATAGTGACGAACAAACTTGCCTCCGGAGTACGAAAAATCACCTCAGCAGGAACAAAACTTATATTGCGCAGTCCGAAATACACAATAGATGACACCAACTATCTTGCCTTGCAGTTCCTTGATTTCATAAAAGACGCAGATAAACTTACAGAATATAATACAGAAAAAACCTCCGCAATAATTGCGGACTACCTGCAAAAAAGCGGCATAAAATTTGTTCAACTTGAGCCATTTTTCGATGCCTATCCGTTAAAGCTGTACAAAAATCTTTACAAATACGGCGTGCTGAAAAATGCTGCTGCATAACGATACAGAGCTTTTTATCAGAGCAATAAACCTTGCTGCCCTACGCAGCGGGTATTCAGGCGCAGTTGTCGAAAAAGACTACTACGTCACGCTCCTGCTGCATAGTATTTCCCAAAAATACAACAATGCCATATTCAAAGGCGGCACCGCACTTTCAAAATGCTACAAGCTGATTAACCGCTTTTCGGAAGACATAGACATAGCAGTAGACAAACATTTGACTCAAGGCGCACGCAGAAAATACAAAGACACAATACTTGAATCCTTTGAGGTACTTGGGTTACAGCCGGAAAACAACGATAAAATTCACAGCCGGCGTGATTTCAACCGCTACACGGCAACATATCAGTCAGTCGCGGGACTGACCCTATCGCCGCTAAAATCCGCGCTGTATATAGAAACCTATTTTGCGATTATTGCCTATCCTGCTCAGTTCATGCCTGTCACGAGTATAATAGGAGAAATGCTCCGCGAAGAAGCGCCTGAATTGCTTGACAAATACAATCTGCACCCATTTGAAATGAAAGTACAGAGCCTTGAACGCACCTTTATAGACAAACTCTTTGCAATATGCGATTATTACCTTGACGGAAACTGCACGGGACATTCACGGCATATCTACGACCTATGCAAACTTCTCACACGCGTAAATCCTAACACCCTTCAGCCGCTTTTGACAGAAGTGCGCGAAATAAGAAAAAACAACGCAAAAGCGCTGTCAGCACAGGACAATATCAACCTTTACGCTCTGCTCCATAAAATAGTTACAGAAAAGGCATACAAAAGCGACTACGAAACCGTCACACTCCGCCTTTTGCAAGACGATGTCAGCTATACACAAGCCGCCGCAGCGCTTGAAACAATCCTGCAAAGTTCACTGCTGAAATAAGAAACAAGCAAAAATGCACAAAAAAACAGGAACCCTTTCGGGTTCCTGTTTAGTTAGACAAAGTTTTCTAAGATAGTTTAAGCTAAATTAGAATTTGACGTCGGTCTGGAAGAATACGACGCGGTCTTTGCCTTTGAGACCTGTGTAGTCGCCTGCCTGACCACCGATCAGTGATGCGTTGACATCGCCGTAGTTGATTTCGTCATAGGCGAGCATGAATGTGATTGCCGGGTTAAGTTTGTATTTTACACCGACACCCCATTCCCATGCGTTGTCGAGACCTTCTGTACCCCAGTCGCCGCGGTTGTAGCGAACGAATGTTGACCATTTCTTGTTCCACTTCTGTTCAGCTTTGATGAACCAGATTTTTGAGGTTTCATTGTTGACAGGGCGAATCCACTGGATACCAGGTTCAAATGCGCAGCTGCCGAGTGCGTAGTTGTTAACGCCGCCGTTTGCACCGTTGTTGCCACCGAAAGCGTTGGTGTAGCTTGCATATTCAACCCAGAGATCTGTGAACTTAAGGAGATCCTGTTTGACATCGAGGATGACTTTCCATGCGTGCTGTTTGTCGTCAAGGTCACCCCAGAGTGATGATTTCATGCTTCCACCGTACTTCT
>JAZUIB010000010.1:0-21587 GCA_045642025.1 Synergistaceae bacterium | reverse complement strand
TTCGTCTGTTGTTCCCTGTCCGCTGTACAGCAGTCTGTTTGCGCTGTTATAGACGCAGACTTCTATGTTTTCTTTGTTGCTTCCCGTTTTTCCTCCGCTCGTTCTTCCCGCAAGTTTGCTTGTCAGGTTGAGGTTGATGTTTTTGCTTTTGGTTGAAACGGTTGTTGTTCCGGTTATCTGCGTTCCTTTGTCGTTCACATACTTAGCCGTTATCATTGCCGTTTGAGCTTCGCTGCTTGAACCAGCCGCACTCACAACACCGTTTGAATTTACCGCTATGTTCGCGTTGTCACTTATCCATATTATTTCTCCTTTGGACGGTTTTAACGCCATTTCAGGCTGTACACAGAGCTGCTGATATAAATCAACCGTTGAGCTGTCGTTTTCAAGCATGTAGGCTGACTGACTGAATAAAATTGATGTTACAGGCGGGCGTTTGACTGTAAGTTCTATTATTCCTTTTACTCCGCTTCCGTCCTGTGCCGTTGCAGTTATTGTTACGTTTGCGGATTTGCCTGCGATTTCCTTTGCGGTTACCAATCCGTTCTGGTCAACCGTCGCAATATTTGTATCGCTGCTTGTCCATTTAATATCTTTGTTTGCAGCGTCTGCCGGCTGAATATTTGCAATAAGTTGTTTGGCAGCTTTTACAAGCACTGTATTGTCTCCCGTCTCAGGAACTATCGTAATTCCGCTGACCCTGCGTTCGGACGTCACAGTTAATAATGTTCTGCTTACGAATTTTGTAGGGTCATCCTGCGATGTGGCTGTTATTGTTACGCTGCCGTTTTTTTCCCACGTAACGATTCCTTTCTCGTTCACCGATGCCACGGACGTGTCCGAACTACTCCACGTTACCTTGCCCATATCGCTTGCGTCACCGCTGAATACTATATACTTTGAAAAATCCGTATTTCCGTCAGCAACGTCAAAAATATACGGCATATCCTGTGCAAAAGCAATGCTTACCGTTTTTTTCACAATTACCGTGCAGCTTGCAGACTGTTTGTTGCCGTCTATTTCTTTTGCAGTGATTACCGCTGTTCCTTCTGCAACTGCCGTGACCCTGCCTGTCGAATCTACTGTTGCAACAGACGGATTATCGCTTGTCCAGTTGAAATAATTTATCGTTGCGCTTGTCGGATTAACCGTTGCAGTAAGCTGTTCATTTTCTCCGATGCGCAAGTTACACTCTGTTTTGTTTAAGACAATTTTCTCGACATGCTGCTCTGTTACGTTAATTTCCTTCTCAAGCGTAAGTTCCGTACCGCCCAAAAGTCCGGTTACATTTACAGTTAGTGTTGCATTTCCTGTACCAACCGTATACGCTTTGTTGTTATACGTGGCGATAACGCTTTCGTCCGAACTTTCTAAGGCTTCATAGCGTACACTGTTTTTGTCGTATGCATTTACTGGATATATTACAGGCTGTATTTCCATATCAAGTGGAACTGTTATCGGACAATTCAACTCAACCGCCGTCGCCGGAAGCTTATTGGATTCGTACACAACACTGTTATCTATTATACAGGTATAAAAGCTGAGTCCTATAGAACTACTGGCAGTACCTTTCAAATATCCGCAGTTCGTCAGTTTTATCACTTTATTATTACACATACCTTGGTTCTGTGCATATCCGCAGATGCCGCCTTTATAATTATCGCAGGTGACCGTACCGCAGTTTAGGCAGTTATGCATAGCTATAGTTGCATTTCTGTCATAATTGCCATAATTCTCTGCATATCCGCAGATGCCGCCTGCGTATCCAAAGGTTCCTATTGCGTTTCCTGATGAGCCTATTGTTTCTACTTCTCCTTCGTTTACACAATTGATTATCGTTATATTATTGTTGTCGTCATCATTATCTACCCTCCCACAAATGCCGCCTGCGCATCCTAAGTTTCCCAATGCGTATCCTGAGCCTCCAGCCTCTACTGCTCCTTCATTCACGCAGTTGATTATCGCTATATTGCTACTGCTACCGCCATTATATACATACCCGCAGATGCCGCCTACGTATCCTGCAGGGTGGCTACTCATACCTCTTGTTATTGTTCCTTCATTCACGCAGTTGATTATCGTTATATTATTGTTGTCGTCATCATTATCTACCTTCCCACAGATGCCGCCTCCGAATCCAAAAATTGTTACTGTCCCTTCATTCACACAGTTCATGATTGTGCTATTAGTTCCACAAGCACAACCACAGATGCCGCCTGCACCTCCATAACTGTAATTTGCTGTTACTGTCCCTTCATTCACGCAGTTCGTGATTGTTATGGATGAATCTTCAGCAAACTCTCCGCAGATGCCGCCTGCATAATAAGAACTTCCGTATACTGCTCCTTCATTCACGCAGTTCATGATTGTGGTGTTGCCATAAGCACGCCCACAGATACCTCCGACAGAATCATGTGCTGCAACTGCACCGGATACCGTAAGATTTTTTATCGTTCCCCCAACAACGTACCCGAACAGCCCCTGAACGTCACTGCTGTTGTTTATATATATACCTATTATTTTATGTCTCTTACCGTCAAAAATACCGGAATACCTATTATCGTTATTTCCTATCGGTGTCCATTGATCTTCTTTTGAACCTGCAAGGTCTATGTCCGCCGTAAGTTTTGCGTTAAGAGACGTTCTTCCGCCGTTGACTTGATCTCTGAACCATTTCAGCTGCGCTGCGGTTTCAATGAGATAATATCCGGAGCTGTCCTGCACGGGAACATCCGACGATTGCGCCGCGCTGATGAATGCAATTACTAGAAACACAATCAGCGCGAGAAATATTTTGTTGTTGTGTTTAATGTTGAGGGTCATAAGAATTGCCTCCGTTTATATCGTTGAATTCTTTTTTATCTATATAATCATTGTAACCATGCCTGCCTGACAATTTTTTATGGTCGTATCGTTTTCACGACTGTCAGCAATTCTATGGGCAATATCATCACATACATTATTGTAGAAATCTCTGTATTGTTCCAAATTACCCGAATCAACGGTACTCAGTGTTTCGACTCTAAAGCCATATGCACTTAACAGTTTTTGTTTTATGCCAAAAAGTTGATACTCCTCAGTACCACGTTTAGGCTCTATTGCATAGAAGAACAAATTTCCGCCAAAACGTTTACTGGCAAGCGCCTTTCTCATAATCAGCCACCAAATGTCTATCTCGGAAAAATCCAAACTGTATGCCAACATATAAACGTCAGCAATCAAGAACAAATCAGCCATAGACTTAATTTTGCCTGAGAACACTGCATCGTCAATATTGCGCGGGATATTGCTTAAACTGTTTTTTCTGCCCGCAACAAGTTGGCTTAGATGTGTTGCATATTCATAGTGTCCCAATACAATCGACTTTTTGTTATTGGTATCGCCGTGCAGGTAAAATATATATCTTTTTTCACCATCAGTACTAGTCAGGCGCGAATAACGACCGAAGCCCATTGATTTCTTGCCTGTATCGATCCTTTTATAGGCATCTGTCCCTTTGAATTTTTTCTCTAACGTATGCGTATAATTGCAGGTAAATATTGCGTCCGCATCAAGTTTCAATATCTTCTCAATAACGTTGCTTTCTCCTGTGGATTGTAAATTTTCTGCTACGTTATCTTCCATTTTTCTTAATTTCTCTATTAAAACGTTTAAGGCGTTTTCTTCCGTTGTTTGCGCACGTATTACCTCGTACTGCATGGGTAACGGCAACGATTTAATCTCCTGTGCGCTGAAACCATAACCACTTGACACGTTTTCAAGCAGTTCATTCCATTTCTTTCCTTTAAGCAACAGGTCTATGCCGTTCCCAACCAACAACACCTGCGGACGACCTTTAATTTCTTCAAATACTGCTTCCTTTTTGCTTTCTTTGCTTCCGATTTTCTTCTCCATAACGTTCACCCCATTTTAATTTTTATATTTCAAATTTCCTTTTCAATTTCAGCTTTTAAGTTTTCACAAGCCCAAATTGAAAAGAAAATTTGTGTCAGCGAGGGCGGAATGTACTGTATCCCGCCCTCGCTTTGGTTAAATCTGGGTGCAGCCAGATTTAATTGCTGTTATTAATCTTTCTTTCTGAAGAACAGAGGCGCCGCCAAGAGCATTGCCAACGCACCAAATCCCGCGTTGCAGCCGCCGCTGCTTGAGGGTTTTTCGTCAGCGATTTTTACGGTTGCTGTGAGGTCGCCTTTGTCTGTTGCAACTGTAAGTTTGTAGTCGCCGTTTTCTTCTTCGGCAAATACTTCCTGCCCCACAGTCAGTGTTCCGTCTGCGTATTCATAATCCTTACCGGCTATAAGGTCTTCGTCGTTGAATTTGACTGCTGTGACAGATGTAATTCCTTTGAGTGTAAATACAATGTCTTCCGGCGATTTTTTGTAGAACTCAGCTTTTGCGGGAGTGATTGCCGGTTTTTCAATGTATTTAGCGGCTACTTTTGTTGTTTTGTCTTTCTCAACAGTAATTTCCTGCTGTACCGGTGTCTCGTAGCCTTCTATTTCTTTAAACTGCACCGTATAGGCTCCTGAAGGAATTTCCTGTGCGGCTCCGCCCGCATACCATGTTTTTCCTTCGTCAACTGACCACTGCGCTTCTTTTGCAATGCTTTTCGGCGTAAAGGTTATTTCAATAAATCCAGGTTTACCCTTGTAACTTGCGCTTTTTGTGAACGTTGGTGTTGCTTTGCTAAGTTCAACGCTTATGTCTGCCGGTTTTGTATATCCTGCAATATCTTTGAAGGTCACTGTATATTTGCCAAGTGCAAGTTCGCTTACGGAAGTGCCGCTGTCCCTCCATGTTTGTCCGCTGTCTATCGACCATTTGCCTTCCGCAGGAGTTGTCTTAATTGTTATTTTGCCTGTAACCGCTTTGGCAATCGTGAGGCTGAGAGCCGCAGCTGACGGTGTTCTTTCCTCAAAATCAGGAAGCATAAACATCGGGTCGGTCTGTGTAAGCGTTGCTGTGCCAAATGAGGCTCCGCTTTTTACTTTCAGCGTTACACTACCTATAACATAGTCTTTGTTGTCAGAAATCGCATCGCCGGTAAGACTCGTAAGTCCAAAGCCGACTTCTCCTGCTGTACCAGTTTCAGGCTCTGCCGTGGACGGAAGGTCTGTTCCTTTTGATGCACTGACAAATGCAAACGTGTTTGTGTCATATTTCACGACATTCTGAAGCCCTGCAATTTTGCCGCCTGCGTTGGCAAATTTTGCTTTGTACGTTATAGTTACCGTTTCACCAGGTGTCAGCTGTGTCGCGCTAGGTGAAAGTGTGAAAGTTGCCGATGGGGTCGCCGCATAGGCACCGGCTGACACTGCACAAATCATTGCAAATGTCAGAAAAGCTACGAGTTTTTTCATTTTTTTACTCCTCCTTGAGTTATGTTATTTAACCTGAAACACTGCGCCAGTTATAAGCGCAAATTCAGCAGTTTTATCTGAAACGATGCATTCCGTTCCGCCGGATATTTCTTTATCAGTCGTGAAGCCGATGCGTAGCGTTTCACCTTTTTTGCAGTCCGCTTTTGTTTTGAACTGCTGTTCCGCAAACACAAATTTGCCTTGTCTGTTCAATCTCAGCGGCTGGGCCAGTGTCGCAGATGCAATATTTGAGATTCCTTTTGTGTTGTCATAATCCGCAGCAAGTTTTTCGCAAAGAACCGTATTTTTCAGTATAGGATTTCCTGCCGCCTCAAGTTTGGCAGTGTTCCATTTCAGCGAAGCGATAACCGCAGATATCGATTCTTGCGGAGCAGTTTCAACTTCAACTCGCACTGTAAAGTTTTCTCCTGCCTTGACTTCTGACGGCGCTTTCAGTCTTATCGCAGGTGTATTTTCCGCAAGCGCCGGAAGTGTCAGACATAGCAGAAATAGGACTGTACAAACAATTTTTTTCATTTTCTACATTCACTCCTTTCTGTAAAATTAGCATAAATAGCATTTTGCCGCTTTAACACAACCAGTCAATACCGCAAAATGACATGTTTTTTATACATTCGGATTTATTACTATTTGCCTTATTAAGGATAATTATACATTTGATATTAGTCAAGACTATTTTTATAAATTTTTACTATTTCCACACATAAAAATTGACTATTGTGGCTGTTTTACCATTTGTATAAGATTATTTGAAGGAGGGGATTGCTATGTCCTTTGGACATCGGTTGAAACTATTGCGCGAAAGAAAGGGGCTTGTGCAGGAGGATTTGGCCTTGCTTGCAGAGGTTACACCTGTTACGTTGTCAAGATATGAGCGCGGTGAACGCACCCCTACTGTTGACACGGTTGAAAAAATTGCAAGGGCACTCGGAATACCAGTATCAGCTTTTTTTGACGAAAATATAATTTCGGATGAATTTTTAACCGAATATCAGGATTTTATGTTCGTTCCGATTGTACGAATTAAGAATGCCAAACTCAAACAGAATAACGCGGCAGAACTGGTAAATTCAGGGCTTTATCCTGTAAGTAGAAAAGATTTTGGCACTATTCCGAGCAGCAATATGAGGGTATGTGTAATAGAGGGCGATTCCATGTCTCCAAAATACATACACGGCGATTACGCTTTGTGCGAAACCCCTGACAGCAGCGGCGATTTTACTCTTTCTGACGGTGATATAGTGGCAGCTGTTTTTGATAACAAGTTTTATATAAGAGGATATTTCCGAAATTTTGACGGTACGATTGATTTGCGGCCTGTTTCTCCGCGTTTTATGCCTATACATACCTCTACTGACGACCGGCGTTTCAGCCTGTTTGGGAAAATCATCCGCATATACCGCACTATCAACGACACAGGCTTTTATGGATAGTTTTACACAGAAGTATAAGTGAGTAACCGAACACGTCAGCGGTGAGGACACCCTCACCGCTTTTCAGTCTCTATCAATTTGCAATACACCTATTACCGACAGATTTAAGGCACAAAAAAGCCGCGCCAATACTGGCGCGGCGAAAATAGTCTTGGTGGAGACGCGGGGAATCGAACCCCGGTCCAACATAGGCCAATCTGGGAGGCTCTACGAGTGTAGTCTCTGCTTAAATCTCGCTTTCGGCTGCTGCAAAGACAAAGCTGCCGAAAACCAGTCTTTCCTGTAATCTCGAAACGCTTCCGAAAAACGCTGAAGCATTTCCAGCCGTCATTGTGACGCCCTTCTGAAATTCAACGGCCGAAACCTCAGAGAGCGCGCTGCTTTTAATTAAGCCGCGAGTGCGTAATCGTTTTTGACGATTATTTTTTTGGAGCCTGATTATCGAGATTTCTCCATCCTCGACCCGCTCTTCCCGATCCTCCGCATGCTGTCGAAACCATACGTCCCCAATATTTATAAATCAAGGTGCTTTTTATAAGAAACAGTTACTATAAGAAACAATTACCAAGAAAACCAATTACTATAAAATACAATTACCATAAAAAACAATACTCAAACCTTTTTAACAACGAACGCACAAACATTCACGGAATATTTTGCTGTTTACTCTTGGCGGTTGTGATTATAGCTGACAGCAGCCTTTTTATCTGCCCCGTTTCATCACAGAAATTATAATACAGTTTATCCTCAAGATAACCGGTATTATGCATCAGTTTTATCCAATAACCTGTTTCTCCTGCTTCCTTATCTGCAATTTTAAGTTTCGAAATAAAATCTGCCGTTGACTGCGCGTAATTTGCCTCGCTCAAATTTGCGTCTATACTTGTAACCGAACGAATCAGCTGACGAGTCATTTCATATTCTCTGCGCTCACCTTGCAACTGTTTGCAAAAAGCAACTACTTTGGCAGAAAGCTCTGCGCTCTTATTTAAAACAACGTTATCACCTGCCACAAAATCACCCATCAATCTGTTTGTAATTGTTTATGTTTCTTCTATCAGTTGTTTTGTCCTATAATGGTTTCTCTTAACAACTGTTTTTTCTCGTAATTGTACCTTTTTGTAATTGCTTCTTATCGTAATTGTACTTTTATAGTAATTGTTCCTTTTCGTAATTGGTTTTCTAACCTCTGTCTTTAGCCATTCGATTCATTTCGCGTTCCGCATCACGCTGTGCTATTGTTTCACGTTTGTCGTGCAGTTGCTTGCCTTTTGCAAGCGCAAGTTCGCACTTTGCCCAGCGTCCCTGTTTTATATACAGTTTAAGCGGCACAAGCGTAAACCCTTGCTCTCGCGTCTTCTGAAAAAGTTTCAGTGCTTCTTTTTTGTGCACCAGCAGTTTGCGTGTGCGAAGAGGGTCAACATTGTAATGTGTTCCCTTGTCATACGGTGAGATATGTACGTTCTCAAGCCATAACTCGCCGTTTTTTATCACTGCGTAGCCATCCTTAAGATTCGCGCGTCCGCCGCGCAGTGATTTTATTTCAGTTCCGGTCAGGACAATGCCGGTCTCAAAAGAATCGACTATAAAGTAATCATGACGTGCTTTTCTGTTCTGCGCAACTG
Source organism: Synergistaceae bacterium (assembly GCA_045642025.1). Classification (GTDB taxonomy): domain Bacteria; phylum Synergistota; class Synergistia; order Synergistales; family Synergistaceae; genus Equadaptatus. The sequence goes on along the minus strand of JAZUIB010000010.1, from coordinate 13,148 downwards.
TTTTATCATCCGGCACTGTTATCCCTCCTTCTGAAACGAAGACAGATTATATCACAATTTACGGTAAAAACTCAAAAACTCCTATAAGACTGTTCAGCACGGCAAATTTGTATACTGCAGTTACTATGTTGCAGGCAACTATAATTCTTGCTATCCATGCCCAAAGGAAAAATCCCGTATATTTGCTCGCAGCATTCCATACGCCTACAAGGACTATAAAACCGTAAATCACCGGCAAAATTAATGCGAAAGGCTCAACAGGAGCAGGCAGAAAAATCATAACCACCCATGCAAACATATACGCAAGCATATTGCCTATAACTCCGTACAGCCAGTATGTTCGACCAAGCGAATAGTTTCCTTCCCACAAATTCTGATAGAATCCTTTATTGTTATCCACTTACAACACTCCTGATTATTTTTTCTGCGTATTGCTGTTGTTTACCATTCAAAACAGTATTTTTTCCATCATTGTTTTATTGCCCTTTTCGGTCATTGTTTTCTTATCTGTCATTGTCTTTTTAGGTCGTTGCTTCTTATCTGTCATTGCCCTTTTATAACTATTCTCTCATCCATCCACTGTTTTCAAGTTCATCTTTATCTTTCTGCGGGCTGTCTTTTGTAACCGGCTGATGATGCGGTGCATTATGCTCAAATATAAAAAATGCCACACAAACTGCCAGTATCAGCACTATTTTCAACCAGTCCATTTCCACACCTCCGAGATTACGTTTATATTCTACAGATTTATAATGAAATACGAACCGTAATTTTACGGTTTTTCATGAAGAAAACATAAATAACGACGGAGAATCCCTCCGTCGTTATTATACTTTAGGCAAGTGTTGTTGTACAGTTTATTTCAGCAGGCTGAAATCTCCGATGAGCATAAAGAAGCTTTGACTCTTTGCAAGGAGCGCAAGTCTGTTCGCGCGTATTTCAGCATCTTTATCCATAACGAGCACGTCTTCAAAGAATTTAGCAATAACAGGCGCAAGCTGTGCAAGGGTTTCAGCAAGCTTTTCCCAGTCACATTCTTTAATGGCGTTTTCCGCAGGCATTGTGAGGTCAGCAAGCGCTTTTGCAAAGGCTTTTTCCGCATCGATAACAAGTTTGTCTTGTTTGATTTCCGCAGGGATTGTTTCATTTTCGGCTTTTGCAAGAATGTTTTTAACGCGGACAGCGGCAGTGATAAGTTCCGCAAACCACTGTTCATTTGCAAATTTCTGCAGTGTTTCTGCCATTGCGTAGGTCTGCAACGGACGCTCCGGTATTGTCTGAAGCGCAAGCATAACTGCTTCGTGGCTGAGTCCTTTTTCTTTAAGCTGAACCTGAAGTCTCTGACGGAGGAATTCGTAGATTTTCGCAATCGTTTCATCTGAAAGTCCGAGCGGTTTTGCCGCTTCTTCTATGAGCTCGTAAACGTTTATGTCAAGTTTGAGACCGATAAGAATTTCGTTTATGCAGCGTGCAGCGCGGCGCAGTCCGTACGGGTCTTGTGATGACGTAGGTTCAAGTCCGATTTTAAAGATAGCTGCTATTGTGTCAGCGCGTTCCGCAAGACCGAGAATTGCGCCGACTATGCCTGACGGCAGTTTGTCTCCGGCAAAACCGGGGAGGTACTGCTCGTAAAGAGCGTTGGCGACAGTTTCTTTTTCGCCCGCTTTTTTGGCGTATTCTCTTGCCATAACGCCCTGAACCTCTGCAAATTCGTAAACCATGCTTGAGACAACGTCAAATTTTGCAAGTGTTGCGGCGCGTGCAACGTCTTCTTTCAGTTCATCGTGCCCAAGAATTGACGATAGTTTTACAGCAAGCTCTCTGACGCGCGAAACTTTTTCGTACACAGTGCCGAGCTGTGCCTGGTAGGTAACGTTTTTGAGTTCGTCAGCCATGGCGTCTATTGATTTCTGCAAGTCTTCTTTCCAGAAGAATGCAGCATCGTAAAGACGCGCGCGGAGAACCCGTTCGTTGCCTTCGCGAACAACGTTCATATCTTTTGCTTTGTTGTTGCTTACACCGATAAAGTACGGCATAAGTTTGCCGGAAGCATCCTGTACAGGGAAGTAACGCTGATTCTTTGCCATTGTAAGGATAAGAACTTCCTGCGGTATTTCAAGGAAGGATTTATCAAAACTTCCATAGAACGGAACCGGATATTCGTTGATAAAAACGTTTTCTTCAAGAAGTTCAGGATCAATCTCTACCTTAGCATTAAGTTCATTTTCAATTTCATGAATACCGGCGAGTATCATTTCTTTGCGTTTTTCCGGACAGGTGATTACGGCATTGTCCTGCATTGCCTTTGCATAGTCGTCTGCCGTATTAAGAGTGATTTCTGCGGCGCCCATAAAGCGGTGTCCTTTGGTGACATTGCCGCTTGTAACTTTTCCGAACGTTACAGGTATGACTGTACTGCCGAAGAGAGCCGTAATCCAGCGCACAGGGCGTGCAAAACGTATTGTTGAATCTGCCCAGTACATACTCTTTCCAAAAGAAAGTTTGTTAATAATTGCCGTAAGCATTGCGGGAAGGACTTCCTCCGTTTTCTTTCCCTTTGTGCTGACTTCCGCAAATATATACTCAACTCCGCCTACATCTTTGCGAACGAGTTCTGCAACTGAAATTCCTTTGCCCTTTGCAAAACCTTCCGCCGCTTTTGTCGGACTGCCATTGTCATCAAACGCGTTTTTGACTGCAGGACCTTTGAAACTTTCCACACTGTCCTGCTGTGCTTCTTCAACGTCTTTTACAAAAAGTACAAGACGGCGCGGCGTGCACTCAGCCGATATTTCTCCGTATCCGACATGCTGTGCGGCAAATTCATCTTCTGCGTAGCTTTTGATGTCAGCAAGAGCCTTGGGCATAAAGCGGGCAGGGATTTCTTCTGTTCCAATTTCAAAAAGCAGGTTTCTGACTGACATTACTGCTCGCCTCCTTCTGTTTTGAACGCTGCTGTGCCGAATTTTCCGTTAAGCGGCCATTCCATATCTTTACGCTGTTCAGTATATGCTTTGCAACAAGCGCTTGCGATTGCGCGAACTCGGCCTATGTAGCCTGTGCGTTCCGTGACGCTTATTGCGTTGCGTGCATCAAGAAGGTTAAAGGAATGCGAGCATTTGAGAACATAGTCATAAGCTGGGAGAACAAGACCTTTGGCTATAACGCGTTTTGCTTCTGCTTCGTACATATTGAAGAGTTTGAACAGCATATCTGTGTCTGCTGCTTCAAAATTGTAGGTTGAATACTCAACTTCACCCTTGTGATGTACATCACCGTACGTTACGTCGCCTACCCATTTGAGGTCATATACGCTTTCAACTTTCTGTACGAACATTGCGATACGCTCAAGTCCGTAAGTAATTTCAGACGGAACAAGTTCCATGTCCATGGCGCCCATCTGCTGGAAATAGGTGAACTGTGTAATTTCCATTCCGTCCAGCCAAACTTCCCAACCAAGCCCCCATGCGCCTGTCGTCGGATTTTCCCAGTCGTCTTCAACAAAGCGAATATCGTGTTCTGCAGGGTCAATGCCAAGTGCTTTAAGGCTATCAAGGTAGAGTTCCTGAATGTTATCCGGCGCAGGCTGAATAATGACCTGATACTGATAGTAGTGCTGAAGTCTGTTTGGGTTTTCACCGTAGCGTCCGTCTGTCGGGCGGCGTGAAGGTTCAACGTAGGCAACACGCCAAGGCTCAGGTCCTAAAACTCTGAGCGTTGTCGCCGGGTGCATAGTACCTGCACCTTTCTCCATGTCATACGGCTGACGCAGAATGCATCCCTGTGATGCCCAGTAAGCATTCAAACGCATTATTATTTCTTGAAAATCCAATGTGTATACCTCCTTTATTGTGTATTTAGAATAATTTGATTATGCTTAAGATATCTGCATTTCCGTTATCCTTCAGTACATAACAACGACTACACACGCAGAAAATTGCGCAACTATTATATTTTAATTGATATTCACTAAAAATGATAATAAATATTTGCCATAACCAAATTTATTTTGGATGATTTGTCAGAAAAAAGGTTCTTCACGGTATCCCGTGAAGAACCTCTGTACCAATGTTCGGTTTATTTTGTAAGATACTCCTCAATTGCTTTTGCAGCTTTTTTGGCGGCACCCATTGCGCCGATAACTGTCGCTGCGCCTGTTACTATGTCGCCTCCGGCATAAACACCCGGTATTGAGGTTTTGCCTGTTTCGGGGTCTGCGTCTATATAACCGCGTTTGTTGAGCGCAAGGTCAGGAGCTTCGTCAAGCAACACTCTGTTCGGCCCCTGCCCGATAGCTTCAACGACAAGGTCGCACGGAATTTCAAATTCGCTGCCTTCGATGGGTGACGGACGTCTGCGTCCGTTGTCGTCAGGCTCTCCAAGCTGCATTTTTATGCAGCGTACGCCTGTGAGTTTTCCTTTTTCGTCGCCGAGATACTCTACAGGATTTGTGAGCCATGCAAATTCTATGCCTTCCTGAACCGCATGATGATATTCTTCAACACGAGCAGGCATTTCTTCAACGGAACGGCGGTAAACAAGCGTTACGTGCTCCGCACCCAGTCGTTTTGCGCTGCGGGCAGAGTCCATAGCAACATTTCCGGCACCGACGACGACAACGTTTTTCGCGCGTTTTGCAGGCGTATCGCATTCAGGGAATTTGTAACCTTTCATAAGGTTTATTCTTGTAAGGTATTCGTTGGCGGCATATACACCGTTGAGTGAACTTCCGGGAATTCCCTGCATATTTGGGGTGCCTGCCCCTACCGCGATGTAGATTGCATCGTATTCCGCGCGAAGTTCTTCCATCGTTATCGTTTTTCCGACAACAACGTTGCACTCAATTTCAACGCCAAGCTGACGCAGTTTTTCAACTTCCGCGGCAACAATCGATTTCGGCAGACGGAACTCAGGTATGCCGTAGATAAGCACACCGCCGGCTTCGTGAAGCGCTTCAAAGATTTTCACGCTGAAGCCTTTTTTGGCAAGGTCGCCTGCAAGCGCTAAAGCAGAGGGTCCTGCGCCTATTACCGCTATCTTTTTGCCGTTATGCTCTGACGGCGGCGTGACTTTTATGCCTTTTTCAAGCGCGCTGTCAGCGATAAAGCGTTCCAGTTTGCCTATTGCCACAGGTTCGCAGTCTTTTATTCTGCCGACGGTGCAGACGCCTTCGCACTGTTTTTCCTGAGGACAGACACGTCCGCAGACCGCTGGAAAACAACTGTATTTTGCAATAATTTCTGCTGCTTCGTCCGTGTTGCCTTCACGCAGCGCGCGAATAAATTCCGGTATGTCTATGCCGACAGGACAGCCCTTCATGCACGGTTTTGTTTTGCACTGCAGGCAGCGCTCCGCCTCCTGTTTTGCTTCGTCCGCTGTGTAACCGAGGCAGACCTCTTTGAAATTGGTGACACGCACGGCGGGATCTTGTTCCGTTATGGGAGTTTTCGTCTTCTGCTCTACTGCCATGACTCTTCACCAACCTCTGCGGCATATTTTTCCATCGATATCTTCTCTTCGTCTCTGTACTGCGCAAGACGGTTCATAAATTCTGCCCAGTCAACCTTGTGCCCGTCAAATTCTGGACCGTCAACACATGCAAATTTGATTTCGCCGTCTATTGTCACACGGCAGCAGCCGCACATTCCGGTACCGTCAAGCATAAGCGGGTTGAGCGACACCCATATCGGCCAGCCGAGATCTTTCGCCGTAAGCTGGCAGAATTTCATCATAATGGAAGGTCCGACGCACCACACCTGTTTCGGTTTTTCTCCGCGTGCTGAAAGCTGTTTCATTGCGTCCGTTACAAGCCCCTTCTGTCCGAGAGAGCCGTCGTCTGTTGTGATGATCAGTTCATCGCAGAATTCCTTGCACTCCTCTTTGAGAATTACAAGATCCGCGCTTCTGCCGCCGAGAATTGCGATTACGCGGTTGCCGAGCTGTTTCAGTTTGCGAAGTATCGGGAAAATAGCGGCTATTCCTATACCACCGCCTATCAAAAGTACTGTGCCGAATTTTTCAACTTCGCTTGCTTTGCCGAGAGGGCCTGCAATATCTTTGATTTCGTTGCCGGCTTCAAGCTGTGCCATTGCTGCCGTTGTTTTGCCTACAACCTGGAATATCAGCCTGATGTCGCCTGCTTCTGCGTCAAAATCAGCGATGGTAAGCGGAATGCGTTCGCCTGTTTCGGCAATGCGCACCGAAACAAACTGTCCGGGCTTTGCGTGTGACGCAATGCGCGGAGCTTCAATCCAGAAACTGAATTCTTTCGGCGCGAGTTTTTCTTTGCTGAGTATTTTAAACACGAACACTGCTCCTTTCGTTGTAAGAAATTGTTTAACGGCAATCCTTACATAATGTATTTCTTTTCTCTGAGAATCTTTTCCGCCGCTTCTTTTTTGGCGTCGTTGACCATAACGACAGGTCCTGTGCAACCCATTCCGCTTTCAGCGTAAATTCCCGCTTCCCAAAGTGACACGACAGCATCTTCAATGTCAGTTACTTCGATACCGTGTATATCGTAAGTGCACGTCTCTTTTGCAGGCGCTTCAGCCTTTTTTGCGGGCGCTGCCGCCGTCTGGTGTGAAGCCTTGATATCGTCAATAATTTTGTCAAGTCCGGCGCGTTTTGCTTTTGCGTATTCGTCTTTCGCAATCTTTGACCAGCCGGCAGTGATAAGCTGTGCTGCGTATTCGCAAGCATTAGCGATAACAGGAGCACCAGATGCTCTTGAAATAATAAGGATAAGTTTGCTGTATCCCGCGCCGATGCCGGGACCGTAGCCGTAACCGGTCGCTTCGAAACTTCCGCCTGTTGTAAATGCCGAGAAGAGTTTCATCATAAGGTTGCCTGTAAGCGGATCCATAACCATAATGTCAGAGGTTGCCTTAAGCAGGTCGTTACCGCGCATTACCGCGCCGCCATCCGCTCTTGAGCTTTCTGCAAAGTTGATTGCGTAACCGCCTGCTTTAAGTTCGTTGAGCGCTTTTTCTGCCTGACGCGCACCTTCTACGTTTGCGATTCCGACCGTCGGATTTTCAATGCCGCAGGCTTTTGCCGCGATTATGCCTGCCACTGTATTCAGAACCATGCACGCGACTCTGTCGGTATGCGACGTACCTGTCGTGTTTGCAAGGAACATTTCTTTTCCGAGCGCGGGTGTCACAAGGCGTCCGACTGTTGATACTCCTATCGGGAACGGATAGTGTGACGCTACTGCAGCGTCAATTTCACCGCTTGCAAGCATTTCTTCCATTTTTGCATGGCAGTCTTCGCCGTCGATAATTACAGCCTTGACACCTTTTTTGGCTGCAAGCGCGACTGCGTTTTCAAGATTATCTCTGCCAAGTTCCGTTCCAGCCGCCGCGATACCGATTACAGGCTGTTTGCCGGTTGAAACAACCGCGGCAGGAGCATCTGATTTGGTGTTTGCCTGAATAAGGAAGGAAACACCGTCAAAGAGGTTGGTCATTCTGCCGAGGAAGAGAGAGCCTTTGCCTATAATCATGGCATTCTTTGTTTTGCCTGTCATTATGCTTTCTCTTGCGTAGCCTATATAAGGAACACCTGAAGGAATGTGTCCCTGCGTCGGAGCATATCCCTTAAGCCCGTGTTCTTTGACAAAGGATGCAAGCTGTGTTTTTTCAAGTTGTCCGAGTTTAACACCGAGCGCAGCAATCATTTTGTAGTTGGCTTCAGGAACGTCGCCCGCGCCTGCCGGTTTTGTGATGTCAGGGTTCTGCATTTCAGGCGAGAACTTGTCAACATCAAGAATTGTCATTCCGTTTGCTGCAAGAGGATCTGTTACAAGTGCCTGTATAACGTTCTGAGGCGCTGAGCCTGTGCCTACTGTGTGGCGACCAAGAACTTCAAGGTTAATTTCAGGTGATTTTCCGTCGTTTTCCGAAACAAGAATTGCAAAACCGCCAAGGCAGTCTTCAAGTATCGGGAGATCCTTTTTGACATGGTCTTTTCCGTTCATGCCGAGTTTTGCCGTGCAGCCGCCACCGACTACAACAACATTTTTATAGGTTCCGGCTTTAACAAGCGAAGCTGCTTCAACCATTGCGTGAGCAGGTCCTGCGCAGAAACCGCGGGCATCAGAGCCTGTGGCATTTATAAGTCCGGCTATTTCAGCTTCCGCTTTTGCGAAGTTGCCGCCGCCTCTCTGGTTCATGTCGCCGCATGCTTCTTCGCAGCAGTCAATTACATATTCAACGTCGGCAGGGTTGATTCCGCTGTTTTTAAGCAAATGGAGTATAGAAAGAACACCGGAAGCCTTGGCAACGATATTTTCAAACATTACATGCGCAGAAAGGTTCACGTCAACGTCGTGCGCGCGTTTTACGTAGCCGACGACTTTGTCTTCGTAAACGATTTCTTCCGCTGCTTCTTCTTTTGTAAAATGCCGAACATCATCTGCATCTACGCCTTCTTTAACAAGTGCTTTTATCGCATCTGTCATAAGCGGATGGGCTTCAAATTCCGCTCTGTGCGCCTTGACAAATTCTTTGTCGAGATGCACGAGATCAAATGCGTCACAAACCTGAAGAAGAATGATAAATTCCGCTTCTGGCATAATTTCACCGAATTTTCCGTACCTTGTCGCACCTTCAACAGTTTTGTCAACCCACGGCTCGGGGAGTGCGGCAAGGTCTTCAATAGGGAAGTTTCCTATATATGTTTGGTTTGGGGGATATGCCACACACTGACCATAGGATCTCATGTGTTTCGGCATTTCCTTAAGATATTCAGAATCCGGGTTAACAACTCTTTCTGTTGTCTGGGTCGCTCCGTGATACATAACCATACCCGGAACGTGAACAAGTATATAGCCAGCTCCTTTGATTACGCTGTTACTCATCTCACAATCAACATCCTTTCAGTGGTGTAAAAGGGGCAAGGTCAAACTTGCCCCTTTTGTCCGGTTTAGCAATATTTGCAATACTGTTCTCTGATTGAGTTCATTTCTTTGCAGATATCGTCAACGTCAAGCACCATTTCCATCATGCTGACTTGTTCGTCATACACTGCAGGGTCAAACTCTTCTTTTACTACCGGTTCACAAACGTGGTACACTGCGAGTCCCAACGAGACTCCTGCCAATGGACCTGCGAATGTCGGGTCTCCTGCCGTAACAGTTTCTGCTGCGAGTCCTGATGCTTCTCCCTCGGATGCTCCGAGAAGTACTACAATATTTTCAGGGCCGAACTGTTCGGAGAATTCCTTGACACGCTTCTGGTTTTCCAGGTCCATAGCGCCTGCCGCCGTTCAGACAAAGCATTCTGTCGACGCGAAAACAACTTCCGCTCCGGCAGATTCAGCACAGGCAGCTATCGCAGGACCGGGGATACCGTCGCGGTCACCGATAATAATAGCTTTTTTGTCCTTCAAAATAGCCATTATGCTCTTCCTCCTCTTTAGAATTTATAGCAATGTCACCCAGACTGACAATACTATTTAACGTATTTTTCCACCATTGCCTTTACAGTTTCAGGCGTGGCTGCTTCTTTGATGAGTTCTTCAACCTTCTGCCCATCTTTGTAAATCGTGATTGTGGGCAATCCGAGAACTCTCTGTCCGATTGCAAGACGGCGTGCCTTTGTCGTGTTGAGGCTGCAGAATTTCATTTTGCCCTCATACTGGTCCGCAAGAGCGTGAACATGCGGCATAAGTGCTGCGCACGGCACACAGCCATCACCGAAATAGTCCACAAGCACATAGCCTTCTGCTTTGAGTACTTCTGCTTCAAATGTTTCCTTATCGACTTCCAACATTGTTTTTTCCTCCCTTTATTATTTCAGTGAATCAATATAATTTGCAGCCTGCCATGCAGCGATTGCACCATCTGCAGCAGCAGTTACTACCTGTCTCAGTTCCTTGACGCGAACATCTCCTGCAGCATATACGCCGGGGATTTTCGTTCTCATCTGGTCATCGGTGGGAATGTAGCCTCTATCCATCTCAAGTTTGCCTTCAAACACGGCAGTTGCCGGTCTGTAGCCGATAAACACAAATACACCGAACAGTCCGTCTTCAGGGTCTGCAAGATATTCGCGGAGTTCTCCGGTCTTTGTGTCTTTGATTACCATGCGATTGAGCAGATCATCTCCTGTAAGTTCCTCAACAACACTGTTCCACATAAATTCAAGTTTGGGTGTTTTAAATGCTTTTTCCTGTATTGATTTTGCAGCACGCAATTCATCGCGGCGGTGAATAACCGTTACTTTTCTGGCGAATTTCGTGAGATACATAGCCTCTTCAACTGCGGCATCGCCACCGCCGACAACGTATACCTCAAAATCCTCAAAGAATGCGGCGTCACATGTTGCGCAGTAGGACACACCCTTGCCAGTGTACTTATCTTCGCCGGGGCAACCTATCTTCATTGGATTGGCGCCGGTAGCTATGATAACAGCCTTTGCCTGATACGTTTCCTTTTCGCATTTGATTGTCTTGACATCACCTTCGAGTTCAACATCGACAACTGTGTCATAGACTTTTTCAGCTCCAAATTTTTCCGCCTGGGCGGAAAAACGCGCCATGAGTGTCGGACCTGATTCTTCTGCTTCTGAGCCGGGATAATTCTCAATCTCGTTTGTGATTGCTATCTGTCCGCCGTCTTTTGCTTTTTCAATGATCAGCGTGGACATCTTGGCTCTTCCCGCGTAGAGCCCTGCCGCAAGCCCCGCAGGGCCTGCGCCGATGATGATTATGTCATACATTTTGGACATTTTCATTACCCCTTTTTATTGTAATTGATTGTGTTGCTTGATAATAATCGCGATAACTTTGTACAACATTTCTGCAAATAATAACTAAAACTAAGAGCACACATTTAATTATAGCAAAGAAACTGCCGCTGCACAAACAAATTTTAATAAAAATGCCTTAAAAATTCTCTGTCTGCCATTTTACGGACGTTTCCCAGAAAGCCGCCCAGTCTAAAAAGCCGTCAGTCACTGTAATAACCTGTGTAGCCTTTAAGGTCAGATGCAAGGGCGAATACCAGTCTGTCTATATCATCAATGCAGCTTCTGATATATCTCTGAATGTCCTGATCTGACGGGCGCTCGTCATAAACTGTCTTGAAATAGCCCTTATAGAGCATACACACCATTCTGTTGAGAATAACCGCATTCTCTACCGTGAGCGCGCCGTCGTCAATACATATCTTGCATATTTCATAATCGCGTTTCATAAATTCCGTAGCCTGGAGCATCAGTCTGAAACACTGGTTGTCCGTAGAGAGTTCCTCAGGGAACATTTGATAATATTCTTCCCATGCACTTTTAATTTTCTTGACGGACTCAAGTTTATTATTGAAAAACAACAGATTATATGCCTCTGGATTGCTGAAAGCTTCTTTGCAGTAACAGTCCCATACCCCCACATACACTCCCCAGCAGTTCTTCTGGCGCTGCTGCATTTCGTTCAAGCTTGCAATATAATCTTTCAGGGTTCTGAGTTCGACAAAATACAAAAGCTGGTCCAGATTGTCAAAATATCTGTACAAATTTGCCGACGTGCAGCCTATAGCCTTAGCAACACGGCGTACCGAAACAGCGGAAATTCCTTCGCAAGCACTAATCTCGCTTGCTTTTATTATATAATCTCTTTTAGAAAGACCTTTGAAATATCTTTTCTTTTTTTCGGCAGTTTCAGTCATCAGTAATCCCTCTTTTTATATACAGAGACAATTTATATACCAAATTTACGGATACAGACAGAAAAATCTAAGTACATTCAGGCGGCGCACAAGGCGCCGCCTGAATTGCGAATACTAATCAAAAAGTTTCTGACCTTCGACTTCTGTCTGAAGGGCTTTGAGTCCTTTTTCAACGAGTGTTCTTCTAAGCTTCTTTTCTTCGTCAGCCGCAAGCGCAGGATTGCCGAGCGGGTGAGGAATTGCGATTGTCGGAACTATTCTGTTCGCGCCGACCGTAAGTGAAATCGGAGTGATTGTGCACATGTGAACAACAGGAATACCTGCTCTTTCAATTTCTTTAACCATCGTTGCACCGCAACGCGTGCACGTTCCTCAGGTGGAGGTCATGATGACAGCGTCAACACCGTCTGCTTTGAGTTTCTGCGCATATTCTGCTGCAAATTTCTTCGCTGACGCGACTGCCGTACCATTACCGACCGTTGAGTAATATTTATTGTGAAGTTTTCCGATGATGCCTTCTCTTTCCATGTCGCGGAGTACGTCAACAGGGAGAACGCGGTTCGGATTTTCGTTGGCATACACTGGGTCATATCCGCCATGCGCCGTTTCATACGTCGCAGAGGTAAGGAAGTTAACGCCTGTAATGTCATATTCGCCGTATTTCAGAGCGTTTGAAGATTCGATGTGGTCAGGATTGCCTTTCGGAACAATACCGCCTGACGTGCAGAGCGCGATTCTAGCCTTTGAAAGATCTTTAACCGCCGGATTAGGATCCACTCTGTCAAACACAGGCATCGGATACTCTGTTTCAAACGGCTGACCGTTAATCTTTGCAAGAAGCATCTTGACTGCGCGTGCCGAACCTCTCTCTGACGCAAAGAAATTGATGCGTTTGCCTGGCATAAAGCCTTCAATCTTTGATGAGCCTATTCTTTCTTTATTGCCGAGTTTAATGGCATACGGAGCCATGGCTTCGACTGCGTCTTTCATACCGGCTGCGCTATTTTTCGTCGGGAAAATATATACTTTGCTCTTGTACATATCTGCGCCAGGGTTTTCCTCATACATACCTGTGAATACAGGAATGTTGAGCTGTGCCTGCACTGCTTCGCAGATTGCACCTGAGGCTGTACCGTAACGTCCGGCGTTAAACGCGGGACCTGCCATGAAAACGTCCGGCTGAAGCTCTTTAACCCATGCAACTATCTGAGCTTTTGCTTCGTCCATGTGCTCTGCGAAATAAGAGTCACCGCAGACGATGGTTGCGATAATTTCAGCCTTGTCACCAAAAGCGGCTTTGAACGCCATTCCCGGTCCGACGACTTCACCTTTCTTGAGTTCAGGTGCGTAGTCGGCTTTTTCTTCTCCGCCTATACCGGCGTAAAACTGGTTAATATAGTGGACTACTTTAATCATTTTAATATCCCTCCAAACTCTTCGGCATTATTTAGAAGCATGCGGTGAGGTTGTGGAAACCGAC
>JAZUIB010000009.1:0-9810 GCA_045642025.1 Synergistaceae bacterium | reverse complement strand
CGCTTCCGCTTACTACAATGTTGTCTATGCGGTTGTTGAGGTTCATAACCTTATCGTCAACGTTTATTTTCGTATAGGCATCGGTTATGCCGTAACCTGAAAGCGTTGTCGCTTTGTCCGCTTTTGTCGTTTCGTAAGCGTCGTATTTCGCAACTTTTTCAGCCGTTATTCCCGATTTCATTACCGCGCTGTCGTTTATCGTGTCTATCGCCGCTTTGTTTGCCGCTATGTCTGCCGTGTTCTGTTCTACGTTCTGATTTGTCGCAAACAGCTGTGAACCGTTGACGGCTTCCGTTGAAGCTGCTGAGAGTTGTCCCGCTTTAACATTGCTTATTGTCGTTCCGCCGCTGTTAAGTTCTATCTTTGTTTTGTCCGCGTTGTAGTGTACGGCGTTCGCGTCTGTTCCGTTTCCGCTTCCGCCCGCTATCGTCAGGTTTGTCTGCGTTCCGTCCGCTTTTGTGAGCGTGAGCGTGTTGTTTGAATATGACGCGTTCGTGTACGCCGTTTTGAACTGTCCAACGTTCACCGCATCGGTGTCGTTTTCTCCGGCTTTGACGTTGACGATTTTTCTTTCACCGCCGGCGTAGCCTATGGATATTGTATTCGCTTCCAAGGCTTCGGAGTTTGCGCCGAGTGCCACGGAATTGCTCGCGCCGATTGACGCGTCTTTTCCCAAAGCCACAGTATCGTCCATTACAAATAACGTCTGGTCGGTGGTGAAGCTTCCGCCGTTTGAGAATGATATTTTGTCTGCGGTTAAGGTGCCGCCTTTGACAAAGCTTTTGCCGTCAGTAAATTCAATCTTGTCCGCCGTTATGCTGCCCTCTGTTACAGCACTGCTGAGCTTCAGCGCGTTGCCGGTTACGCTTCCCGTTCCCGAAAGTTTGTCCTTTACGGTCAGGCTGCCCGTCAGATTGTTTGCGTTCAGCAGGTTCAGGTTTCCAATCGTTATTGCTCCGCCTGCCGTTATTCCGTCAAGCGTCAGGGCGTTGCCCGTTATGCTTCCCGTTCCCGAAAGTGCTTCCGTTACGGTCAGGCTGCCCGTCAGACTGTTTGCGTTCTGCAGTTCCAGTTTTTCCGCCGTTATTGTTCCGTCTGCCGTTACTCCGTCAAGCGTGAGAGTATCGCCTGTTACGTTTCCCGTTCCCGAAAGTTCTTCCGTTACGGTCAGGCTGCCCGTCAGGTCGTTTTCGCTCTGCAGTTTCAGTTTTTCTGCCGTTATTGTTCCGTCTATCGCTGTTCCGTCAAGCGTGAGAGTATTGCCTGTTACGCTTCCCGTTCCGCCAAGCTTGTCCGTTATCGTAAAATCGTTCAGCAGCTTTGCTTCCGCGTTGTTAAGATGAAGCTCCGCCGCGCTTGCGCCCGCTTCGGCGGCTATGTTTGCCCCGCCCGCGCCTACGTTTATTTTCGTGTCGTACGCGGCGTTTTCAAAGCCGAGTTGGAAGCCGCCGCCGAGGTTAGCGGTAAGTCCTTCTGCTGCGTGCGATGCCGCGAGCGTGCCGCTGTTTGTGTAGGTATTGTTGAGCGTAAAGCTGCCGGCGTTTTTCATGGCTGTTGCCGCATCTTTATCTTCGTTGATTTTTTCCGCAAAGAGGTACAGATTGTACGTGCCGTTTGCAAGGTTTGAGGTGTCAACGATAAGACCTGTTTCCGCCGTGTTTGACGAAAGCTTTGCGTAGTTGACGTAGGCTTCGCTGTCACCGCTGCCGGTTGAAACGAGAGCCGCGACGTGGTCATGAGCGGTTGTTGTTTCAAAGCCGCTGTAGTCAACTTCAAGCTGTTTGCCTGTTACAAGCGGTCTGGTGAGGTCTATAACCTTGTCCGTTCCTATGCGGCTGTCAAGCGTTTCTGCAACGTCCGTTGTCGTGCTGTTTGCCTCTGGCGTTCCGCTGAACGCCAGCGTTTCTTTTGTATATTTTGTAAGGGCTGTCGAGGGGTCTGTTTTGGGAAGCGAGAACCCTCCGCCTACCGTTACCGAATCCTTGCCGCCTTTGGCAGTTTTGAATAGAATCGTGTCAAAGATTGGGGATGCCAAATTGATTTGCAAAGCGGGACGCACACCCCGAATTTCACTGCTTGTGTTTTCCCCCTCAGTAAACATGTAGCCCAAGTCGCTGACGTAAGCAACCCAGTTATTTTTACCGGGCGTACGAAGCCACCAGCCCAACTTAGCCGCAAGTATATTTTTATTTGCCCCGTCATGTCCATATCCCGCGTTTTGAACCGCCTGAGCTTCATCTACTGAAAGTATGTAGAGCAGGTCGTTATAGTCACTCTTTGAGGCAAAGCCCGGATTGTTCTGCCCTCCGTGTCTGTTAGGCCCTGTTTCTGTCATGTCATGCTTTACTATGTAGTTCCTTTCCTCTGCGGTGCCGTTTGCTTCCGCCCACGTCACATCTGCTCCGCTGTAATTTTTCATTTCTGCTTCGTAGCCGTTGACTGTTGTGCGGAGATCGGAGTATGAGTATAAGTTGGAGTTCCACTCAACAGCCAGGTCCCTGAATTCATAATACTGAAGTGTTCCGCTGCCGTTGGATTTTGCCAAGTCCATTACATTTGACGTAATTATGTAACCGTACGTGCCGTCTTTCTTGTACAGCGTCCAGTTGTAACCGGCGAAATTTGTGGTGTCGCCGACGTTCTGAAAGCTGTAGCCTTTGGCTATTCCATTTCCCGTTGCCGCCGCGAACGCCGGCGATACCGAAGCGAAAATGAACGATAAGAGGATTAAGACTGCCGCAAGTTTTCTGTAATTGCCATGCATGATACACACCTCCGATAATTTTTCCTATACGGTGTTATTATAATGCTGATGAGAGGATTTACAACACTTTTTTCTAAGCATTCTTACTGATTTTCAGAGTAAAAACAATGACAAATGACGAATGAAAAACCTTAACATCGTCGTGAAGTTCTTGTTTGTCATTAACAACGACAGACGGATGACCGTAGGGAATATCGAGCGTTTCCCTTCAGCGAGAATACTTGCGACTGACGACCGAACGCCGTCGGCGTAATCACCAAGATCGATGACCGTTCAGGGAATACCGAGGTATTCGAGAGTATGACCAATTATGGTCAGCGGCGCCAATCGGTGATATGAGGACGATTTTTTACGCTTTGTGTTTTTTCAAATATCGGAGCTTGCTCCGATACCACAATTCGTAATTCGTCATTGGTAATTCGTCATTGTCTCTCTATCGGGCTTTCTTTTCCGGCTGAAGCGGAGCTTCCCCAAGTTGTTTTCCGTTTCACTGGGGCGGAATTGAAGGACTTACCCGAAACAAATCGTAGGTTGTGCTTACGTGTTTGTGCCGAACGTGATTATTTTCGGAGTGGATACGATTGATTAACTGTCCTCCGGGTCGCGCTTCTCGCAGAGCTTCGGGCTCAAACGACTGCCGGTGGCAGCGGCGGGCTGCGGACTTCGCACTTAACTCGTTTTCGGGCGGCAAAGCGGACAGACTGTATGGGAATGCAGTCAGAATCAGGGGTTTTCAAGGCTTTAGCCAAAATTGCCGAAGGCTGAAACACCAAAAAAGCGGTGAAAGGTTGCTGATTCAAGATTCCGAAGACGTATAAAACCCGGGAGTATAAAACCCGGGGATATAGAAGCGTGGGTGTATAAGTAACGGGAAAAGATTTTTTAACCCGTATTTTTTGCTCCCGTTTTTTATATTCCCGTATTCTATACTCCAGTGTTCTATATTGTTTTGTTTGTGCTGATGTTGGTGTGACGGTAGTCTGGTAGTCTGGTAGTCTTGCCGTAACATATTATTTCTCTGTTGACAATATCGTTTTTTACTTTATAATCCATAGTGAAGATTAAGTGTGAGGGTCACACTATAAAGGAGTCCCGACGGAAGATACGGTGCGAGGGTAACACCTAAAAAAAGTCCCAACGGAAGAGCCCTCGCAAGAGGGCTTATTTATTTTGCGGGGTACATTATGAATAAACGCGATTTCAGCATCAAATATCTTTCTGAAAGTTTTTGCCGAACGCACAGTACGGAGGAATTTCCTGAACTGGAGTTAAAGAGTTGCCGTCCGTACGTTGTTTATCTCGTCAAAATTAGGGACAATACGTTTGCAATCCCTTTCAGATCCAACATCAGACATTCCTACTGCTACAAGTTTAAAACCTCTACCAGAGCAACCGACAGTTCAACAGGACTGGATTACACAAAGGCTGTTATCGTTAATTCCGCAGACGATATCGGAGACAATGCCCATATAAATGACAGGGAATTCCTTGAGCTTGACAAGATGTATTATCATATTTTCAGGCAGTTTGAAGCTTACGTAAATTCTTATTACAAATTTACCGAAAATAAGCTGAACGATATTGAAGCAAAGGCATACCGCTTTTCTACGCTGAAATATTTTCATAAGGAGCTTGGCATCAACAATATCGGTACAGAATAAACCTTGCCTTTAATGGTTTTAAGCGGACGGCATACGGACAAAATAAAACGGCGCGGGATTGATTTTCCCGCGCTGTTTTTAGGCAAGTATTTTATGAGACGGTAATTTTTGTCTGTCAGGCTTAAAGGCTTATTGTTTTCAGTTTTTCCAGTCTTTCGTAATCTGTCATGTCCATTTTCAACGGCGTTACTGAAACGCAACCGTCGCGAAGTGCTGTCACGTCAGTTCCTTCTTCAAAACTGTCAACAATTTTTCCGCCTATCCAGTAATATTTTTTGCCGTTGCGTTCAATAACGTCAACTCTGTCTTCGTAAAATCTTTTCCCCTGCTTTGTTATGCGTATTCCTTTTATTTCTCTGTACGGCAGGTTCGGCACGTTGATGTTGAACAGCAGCGGTTTGTCCGATGAAGTTTCTTTTATCCGCGCAATAAACTGTTTCATAAACTCAGCCGCCGTTTCGTAATGTTCCTGTTCGTTTCTTGAGATAACGTTCAGCGACAACGCGACTGAGTTTATTCCGAAAATAAGCCCTTCCATTGCCGCGCATACAGTTCCGGAATAGGTGATGTCGTCCGCGACGTTAGGACCTCTGTTTATGCCTGAAATTACAAGTTCGGGGCGAAAACCCAGCGCATCATAAGCAAGGCTTACGCTGTCTGTGGGCATTCCGCTGCAGGCATACGCTTTGTAATTTCCGAGAATAAATTTGCTGTCTATTTCTTCAAGCGTAACCAGTTTGTGCATTGTCATTGAATGTCCGCTTGCGCTTCTTTCTCTGTTGGGCGCGGACACAAGCACTTCGTGCCCCGCTTCTGCAAGCGACCGCGCAAGGAAATGTATTCCGTCAGCGTAAACTCCGTCATCGTTTGAAAGCAATATTTTCATTTTTAGAGTCCCAATCCTATAAGATTTATGATAAGTTCCATATAAGGATGCATAAGATACGGCAGCACATCGGTAACAACAAGTATAAGTATTATCAGCGTACCGTATCGTTCAAGCTGGTCGAATAATCGCTGTCCGCCCTGAGGAAGCAGCACATACAGCACGCGAGAGCCGTCCAGAGGCGGCAGCGGGATAAGGTTAAACGCCGCAAGCCCCACGTTCATTCTTATCATAAGAAGCATAAACAGATGTGCTCCGAAACTGCTGAAAAGCTGGGGAAAACGCACAAAAAGCTGAACAGCTACAAATGCGGTGAGTATATTTCCTGCCGCTCCCGCAAGAGACACTAAAATTAAATCACGTTTTGGCTTTTTAAAATAATATGGATTGATAGGCACAGGTTTTGCCCAGCCAAAATGAAACAACAGGAGGCAGATACCTCCGACCAAATCAAAGTGGGCAAGAGGATTAAGACTGAGGCGACCGTCAAGTTTTGCCGTCGGGTCTCCAAGTTTATATGCCGCATATCCGTGACAGAATTCGTGAAATGAAAGCGCCCACAAAAATACGGGGATTCCTATAATGAACTGCGCAAATTTAGGACTCATTGCAAAACCTCCGGTTTATTCTTTCCAGCACCAATACACTGCGAGCAGCCCGTTTTTTAGCGAAACAGACGCGGTTAAGTCTTCATCAAGCCTGTTGCTTATGCTGTACGGCCGGTAATAATCCAGCTGCGCGCCGGAAAGTTCCCAGCGTGTGCCGGAAAGTTCGACTCCCTGGCATTTTCTGCTTAATGGCAGCAGTGAAAACGCTTTCGGCTCTTTTTCAAAAGCAAGAGATGCTCTTGCAATTCCGTTTAATAATATCATTCCTTCACGGTCGTCCGCAAGTCCTACAGCTTTGTACGCAGACGGATTTGAAAATGAAATAACGGTGCTCCAGAGATGGTCAAAACGTCCGCCGAAACAGCCTGTGAGGAAAATACCGCCGCCGGCGCATTCTTTTTCAAAAAGTTTCAGCGCAAGCTGAAAATCTGTATCGTCTTTTTCTGACGGGAATTTTTCCGTATGCGTAATGTCATTTTCAGCAAAATTTTTCCATAACCTTTTATCCGCGCTGTCGCAGTCGCCTATAAGCCTGTCAGGAATTATCCCTGCTTTTGCGCATATATCAGCTCCGCGATCAACAGCCCACACTGAGGTCTGAAAATCAAGCGCTTTAAGCCAGTCCTCATCAGGCTGCCTGCCGCCAAGTATAAACAGCGCCGTATTGTCAGGATATTGAGTTTCGATGGTAATTTCAGGAAGTTTAAGCTGAAACATTATTTATTTTCCTTTTTCAAGTTCTGCGCAGCCGCAAGCCTGATAAATTTCCTGCCCGCTTTTTCCGCTTTTTCGCTCCACTGTTCTGCCGTTCCGCTGTTTCGCAGCACAATGTCCGCCTTCTGCATTTTTTCCTTTCTCGGAAACAGTTTAGACTGTCTGCGTTTTAATTCTTTCTCAGTCCATTTTCGGATTGTATTTCTTTCCGCGCGCTTTTTCAAAGTCGCAGCCGCATAAACTATAATATCAAACATATCTTCATATCCGCCTTCATACAGCAGCGGGATTTCAACAACAGCCCATCTGTTTTCTGCAGCCTGCTTAAGCCGCTTTTTTATCTCTCTCATTGTCGGCGTGCGGAGCAATTTTTCAGCAAAATCATATTCTCTGTCGTCTGAAAAGATTTTGTCCGCAATATTTGCAAACAGCGTTTTTTCATCAGCATCAAAGAAACTGTATCCCCAGCGTTTTTCAGCTTTTTCCCGAACAGAAGGCTGAAGCCAGAGAGAACGTGCTATTGCGTCTGCGTCTATTATCTCGGCGCCCATTTTCCGCCAACATTTGCACAGTGTACTTTTACCAGCTCCAACGTCTCCTGTGAGTCCTATTGTATACATCTTCCCAGCCTCCGATTGAGTTGTCTTCGACTTCCTTACATTCCGGCGGTATTTCACCTATGAAGCGCGAGGTCATATTGCTCTGTATTCCGCCGAACAGCAGTCTTGATGCTGCCCCGCTCATATACAGTTTTTCTCTTGCGCGTGTCATTCCAACGTAGCAGAGTCTGCGTTCTTCAGATATGTCGCCTTCTCCGTTTATTGACCGCGAACTCGGAAACAGCCCTTCTTCCATACCAATTATAAAAACCACAGGAAACTCCAGTCCCTTTGCAGCGTGAAGTGTCAGAAGATTTACGCTGTCTTCCGTCTCTGTAGGAGTATCCGCGTCTGTGTAAAGCGAAATTTCCGCAAGCAACTGTTCGAGCGTTCCTTCCTCTGGCAGCAGCGACAGAATTTCAAGCACATTTTCTTCGCGCTCCTCCCAGTCTTCAGGCTTATTTGCGCGAAGATACTCCTCATAACCCTGCGTATAAAGTATATCATCTATTACGGCGCGCATATTATCTTTAGACTTAAGAATTGCAAGCATATTGCGCGCAAGTTCCACAACGCCTTCCTTTGCTTTGCCTTTAAGTCCTGCGCCGCCATCTTCAAGCGCACGCCATACAGTTTCAGGCATATCCTCTCTGTGTGCCGCAAGCCATGCGGAAACATTTTCCAAAGATTTCTTTCCAAGCCCACGGGCAGGAATATTTGCCGCACGCGCCAGCGAAACAGAATCCACAGGATTAACCGCAAGGCGCATCATAGCAAGCACATCCTTAACTTCTGCTCTCTCATAGAACGCAAGCCCACGCACGACCTTATACGGCACAGAACTTTCAAGCAGTTGCTGCTCAATACCGCGGCTGAGAGCATTGACACGGTAAAGCACAGCCATTTCACCGTAGCGGTATCCTTCACCAAGCAGTCTGTCAATATTCTTGCACACCCATTTAGACTCGTCTAGGTCATTTTTCGCACGGTACACTTGAATACTTGCGCCTTCGGATGCAGCTGTCCACAAATCCTTCGGGTGTCTGTCGGCATTGTTTCTGATGACACCGTTAGCGCCTTTAAGAATCTGTCCGGTAGAACGATAATTCTGGTCAAGTACAACAACTTTCGCCCCTGCGAAATGCCTTTCAAAATTCATAATAACAGACATATCCGCGCCGCGCCATCCGTAGATAGACTGATCAGGGTCTCCGACAACCATAATTCTCCTGCTCTCGTCAACTAGAAGGCGAAGCAGCAGATACTGCGGAGTATTCACGTCCTGATACTCGTCAACAAGCACCCAGTCAATGCGCCTGCGTTCCTCCTCACGTACCTCCTGATTAGTCGCAAGAATATGCAGCGGCAACACCATAAGGTCGTCAAAATCCAATGCATTCTGCACAAGCAGTGTCTTTTGATAGCGGTCATAAAGTTCCTGCCAGCGCGTGTGGATACGTACTTCACGTGTAACGGGGTTTGCAGATGTTTTGGCATTTGAAATAAGTTCTATCGCCTCAGCAGGCGCAAGCTGCTTAGAATCTACATTAAGCTCCTCAAGCAGCTTTTTGACAATTGATTTCATATCGCTGCGGTCAAAAATCACAAAAGAACTTTTATAGCCCAATTTCTGCAAAGACTCGGCATAACGGCGCAGAAAACGCAGTCCGTAAGAATGAAAAGTACAGACATCCATGCCGGACAAACCGCTGCCGAGCAGCGACTCTACCCTGTCACGCATCTCCTTTGCCGCCTTATTTGTAAAAGTAAGCGCGACAATTCTCCAGGGCGGCACACGTTTTTCGCTGATAAGATACGCGATTTTTGTCGTAAGCACCCTTGTTTTTCCGCTGCCGGCGCCTGCAAGCACCAATTCAGGTCCTTCACAGTACTCCACAGCTTCACGCTGCCGCGGATTAAGATTTTCTAAAATATCTACACTTTTTCGTTCCAAACCTACACCACCAGACAATAAAAGGAAGCCTTAACGGCTTCCCCTATTATAAGCGTTTGTCTATTTTGGCTCAAGTAATCCGTAGCCGCCCTCTTTTCTTTTATACACCACGTTAATACCGCCGGTTTCAGAATTTTTGAAAATAAAGAATTCATGACCGAGAAGGTCCATCTGCATAGTAGCCTCCTCAGGGGACATAACATCAACATCAAAACTCTTCTTTCTGATAATTTCTCTGCTGTCAGGCTCCTCAGGAAGAATAATTGAATCAATATCAAATTCAATATCCTGAAGCTTAATTCTGCCCTTCTTATTAAGCATTTCCTTATGTTTCTTCACCTGACGCTCAATATTCTTAAGCGCACGGTCAAAAGCTCTGCGAAGATCTGTATCAGAATCCTCCGCGCGGATAATGCAGCCGTTCACATTCTCGGTTATTTCGACAGAATTGCGGCCGCGCTTAAAATTAAGCGAAACCTGCGTTGCGATAATTCTGTCAAAAAACTTCTCCACCTTCGCAAGCTTAGATTCCATATACTCCTTCAGCTTGTCATCCAACTCCACATTGCGGACTAAAAATCTCGCTTCCATATTGCTGCCTCCATCCGTAATAAAATTTGGTCT
>JAZUIB010000008.1:0-38399 GCA_045642025.1 Synergistaceae bacterium | reverse complement strand
GTGGAAAAAGCCTTCCGTAAGCTAACCCGACGGGACAGAGCTAAATCTTGGAAAAGAGAAAAAACGCTGTGCGGTTTCTCACCCCTCCTATATATAATGTTCAGACGATACGGTAAATGGAACACCCCAAATTAGAGAGGGTAAGACGAAAAAAAGACAACAGCGGATAAAGTTAGCTGCATACTGCCTTTATGTCGCATTGTGAAAAATTCACAAAGTCAAAAATTGCAAAAGAAATGAAAAATAAATGAAAAACAAATGCAAAAATCGGGGGGTGTTTGCAAATACGGAGTGCTGTGTATGTTATGAATGCAGAGGTGTAACGAAAAACAAAACAACAGCTTGGAAAAACTCTATCGTTTTTTGTAGGGACTTTTTTGTTCGGATAGTGTAAAATATTATGACCATGTTGTGAAGGGGGTTGCGTTATGAATGAGCTTGAGAAGATTCTCAGCGTACTGGCTGAAGAAATCGTCCCTGCTCAGGGATGTACGGAGCCGATAGCCATAGCTTATGCAGGCGCGAAGCTTTCTGATGAACTTGGCGGTGTGCCTGATGAGGTTACGGCGTATCTTTCCGGAAACATGATTAAAAATGTTAAGAGTGTCAAAATTCCGGCGTCCGGCGGTATGGTTGGCATAGAAGCTGCGGTAGCGATGGGTTGTATTCTAGGCGACGCGAAACAGGAAATGATGGTTATTGCAAATGCCGATCAGGACAGACTTTCTGAGGTTGATGCATACGTCAGGGCCGGTAAGGTTAAAAGTTGTTTTGAGCGTACTGACGAGAAATTATATATCAGGCTTGAAGGCAAAAAGGGAACAGACACAGCAGTCGTTGAAATTCAGAAGTATCATACGAACATAACACGGCTTAAGAAAAACGGTGTTTCCGAACAGATTGCCAAAGGTTGCGGATCTTCTGACGAACCCATGACAGATGATTCTTTCCTTACCGTCGATTTGATTTACAATACAGCGGACAGTATAGAGTTTTCGCTGATAGAGCCTCTTTTTAATCAGGTAATTGAGTTTAACGGCGCAATTGCTGAGGAAGGGCTTAAAAATCAGTGGGGTATCGGAATAGGCAAGACGATTAAGGAAGGCATTGACGAAGGTATCTATGGCAACGACCTGAAGAACAATATCACGGCTTTTGCCGCTGCAGGCAGTGACGCACGTATGAACGGCTGTGCAATGCCTGTTATGACAACTTCAGGCAGCGGAAATCAGGGGATGACCTGTTCGCTTCCGGTTATAAAATTTTGCGAGATGAAAAATATACCGTATGAGAAACTTATCCGCGGACTTTTTTTCTCGCATCTTACCGCAATACATATCAAAACGCTTATAGGCAGGCTTTCAGCCTATTGCGGAGCGATGGCGTCCTGTGCGGCAGTGAGCGGTGCTTTTGCATATCTTGACGGATTATCTCTTGATGTTATAAAAACATCAATTTCAAACACTCTTGGTACTGTGTCTGGTATTATCTGCGACGGAGCAAAAAGTTCCTGCGCCTGTAAAATAGCTGCAGGACTTTCGTCAGCCTTTGACAGTTATATAGCAGCCAAAAAAGGCAGAGCACTGCTTTCAGGCGAAGGCATAATCGGTGCAAGTGCAGAAAGTACAATAAAAAATGTCGGCACTCTTGCGGCGGAAGGCATGCTTGAGACTGACGAGGTAACAGTAAACATAATGATGAACGAAAAATAAAAGGGGACTTAAAAATGGCAGAGAAAAAAGGATTTTTCAACAGTCTTATTTTTAAACTTATCCTTGGCGTAGGTCTTGGAATAGTTATTGGGCTTAATGTAAATGAACAGGTAATCGGTGTTATTAACACGATTAAGTTTATTCTTGGACAGATAATTTCTTTCATGGTTCCGCTTATCATTCTTGGCTTTATCGCGCCTGCGATTACACAGCTTAAGGCAAATGCCAGTAAAATGCTGGGAGCTATGATTACACTCGCGTATGTTTCAACGGTTCTTGCCTGCATCATGTCAATGATTGCCGGCTATATGCTTATTCCTAACCTCAACATTATTACAAATCCTGAAGGACTTCGCGCAATTCCCGAGCTTATATTCAAAGTTGAAATTCCTGCGGTGTTCCCTGTTATGACAGCTCTTGTGCTTGCACTTTCAACCGGTCTTGCGGTTGTCTGGGCAAAAGCTGAATATTTTGAAAAACTTCTCGGTGAATTTAACAATATTGTTCTTCAGCTTGTTGAAAGAATTATTATTCCCATTCTTCCGATATTCATTGCAACGACGTTTGCAACGCTCGCATACGAAGGCAGTATTACAAAGCAGGCTCCTGTATTTCTTAAGATAATTGTCATTGTTATGGCAATGCACTATATTTGGCTTACGGTGCTTTATCTTATCGGAGGTGTTGTTTCCGGTAAAAATCCGTGGCATGTTATCAAAGAATATGGTCCTGCATATCTTACTGCTGTAGGCACGATGTCTTCAGCTGCTACGCTTTCGGTTGCGCTTGACTGCGCAAGAAAAACCCCGATTTCCGATGATGTGAGAGACTTCGCGATTCCTATGGGTGCAACGGTTCACCTTTGCGGTTCTGCACTGACGGAAACATTCTTTGTTATGACGATTTCACAGGTACTTTACGGTCAGATTCCTCCAGTGGGGACAATGCTTCTTTTTGTATTCCTGCTTGGAATTTTTGCCGTAGGAGCCCCGGGTGTTCCTGGAGGAACGGTTATGGCTTCTCTTGGAATTATTATTTCTGTGCTGGGCTTTGATGATACGGGAACAGCGCTCATGCTTACGATTTTCGCGCTTCAGGACAGCTTCGGCACAGCCTGCAATGTCACGGGAGACGCTGCTCTTGCAATGATGCTTGACGGTATCTTCAACGGCAAGGGCAAAAAGTCATAATAGCTGAATTTATATGGAGCGGGGCAGGCTTTGCCTGCCCCTTATTTTACAAATGACAGGATTCTTGCGAAAAAAACTTTTTTCAATAACGGTTCAGGGCTGCCGCACAAATCTTTATGAAGCGGATGCCATTATGGCAAGTCTTGAAAAACGCGGGGCGTATCATTATGAACAACGCCCTGACTTTGCAGTTATAGTCAGCTGCTCAATTACGGCAACCGCGGACAAAAAGTTCCGCAAACTTGTCCGCAGGCTGCGCAGAGAGCATCCGGATATTGTCATAGTTGCGACAGGCTGTTGTGTTCAGCAACTTACCGATCAAGAGCTTGACGAGCTTGGAATCGATATTGCGGTTGGCAACAGACAGAAATATCTCATTCCAGATTTACTTGAGGAATATTTTGCCTGTGGCGGCAGACCGAGCGGCGCATACGTTGATGATATAAGAAACGAAGAAAGCTGGGATGCGCTTCAACTTGATGCGCCCAGGCTTCATACAAGGGCGTTTCTCAAGCTTCAGGACGGCTGCGACCATTTCTGTAGCTACTGCATAGTGCCGTATGTCCGCGGAAAATCTGTGCAGCGTAATTTTGACGATGCACTTGCAGAGGCAGAGCGAATTGTAAAAGGCAAATGTCCCGAGATAGTGCTCACAGGAGTTCATCTTGGACTGTTTGAACGTCTGCCTGAATTTGTCAGAACAATAGGCAGAATTGACGGGTTAAAACGAATACGCTTCGGTTCCATAGAACCTCTTGCAATAACAGAGGAACTGCTTGATGCCATAGCTGATACGCCGGCATTCTGCAGACATCTGCATATACCGCTTCAAAGCGGTGACGACAGTGTGCTGCAACGCATGAATAGAGGCTACTCTTCGGCTGATTTTGCCCGCATTGTCGGGCGTGTGCGTGAAAAACTGGGGCAGCAGACTCATATAAGCACCGATTTTATGCTTGGTTTCCCGGGAGAAGACGCAGCATCATTTGAAAGAAGTCTTGCCTTTGCAGAAGAAATGAAATTCGGAAAAATGCATGTATTTCCCTATTCTCCCCGTGAAGGTACTGCGGCTGAAAAATGGGAACGTGTCGGAAGCACAGAAATTAGAGAACGCGAAATAAAGACACTCGAACTGGCGGATAGGCTGCATAAAGCATACTGCACGCAGTGGCTTGACAGATCTGTTGAAATTCTTGTTGAAGAAGTTAAGAACGGAGTTATGACAGGTCTTACGCCTGAGTATGTACGTGTTGCAGCAAAAGCTCCGGAAGGTGTCAGAAAAAAAGATATTTTAACGGTAACTGCAACAGAATACAGGGACGGAATAATTACCGACGGCGCAGACGTTGAAGAAGTCGAAGAAGATTAGTGAATTTGGGTCGATTAGAAAATTTATATCTGTCGTTTCACAACAAACTGTGTTATAATGTCAAAATCGGTACATGAAACTAGGACGTTACATACTGCTGCGGCAGAGCGGCAGTTTTCGTGAAAGGGGGGAATGTACGATGACCACCATCACAAGACGTGATAACGAATCAATCGAAGATGCACTCAAACGTTTCAAACGTGAGGTTCGTAGGGTGGGCGTGCTTCGTGAGGCTAAGAAACATGAGCATTACGAAAAACCCAGTGAAATTAAGAAACGCAAAAAACAAGAAATGGCACGCAACAGAGGAAGGAGAGCCTACTAATCATGGCTTTGCTGTCTCAAATTCAGTCTGACCTTGTTCAGGCAATGAAGGAACATGATGAAACCAAGCTTACAGTCCTTCGTATGCTGAAATCAGCAGTGCAGCTTGCACAGGTTGAAAAGGGCAAAGACGCTGAATTTACGGATGATGACGTTCTTGTTCTTGTCAGAAGGCTTATAAAACAGCGTAACGAAGCTGCCGAGCTCTACAAGAGCGGCGGAGCGGAAGACCGTGCGGCACAGGAACTTGCTGAAGCAAAAATTCTCGAAGTTTATCAGCCGGCACAGCTTAGTGACGCCGAACTTGAAAAGATAGTTGCTGAAACGGCGCAGAGCGTAAATGCCGCAGGTCCGCAAGATATGGGCAAGGTTATGGGCAGAGCGATGGCCGCTGTCAAAGGACAGGCTGACGGCAACAGAGTCCGTCAGGTAGTTATGAAATATCTGTCATCACTTTAACATTCGGACAAAACGCCGGTTCGCCGGCGTTTTATTTTTGTGCTCTGTGGAAAGGAAACAGAAAATGAAAAAAATTACACTAATGCCGATGATTTCTGTGCTCTTAATACTGGCTTTTGCCGGCAGTGCTGCGGCTTTTAATCTTATGGATCTGCGCAACTCGCCGCTAAAATCTCTGCTTGCCCTGCAGAAAGCAGCCCAGAAACATGACACGGAAGAGTTTCAGAAATATATTTATCTTGAAAGCTTTATAGGCAGAGTATATGACGACGGCATTGCTGCCGTTGCCGAAAGCGGCAGTTATAAGCTTGTGACATACACGTCCATGACAGGAATTCACAAACTCGTTAGACCGCAGATAATCCCCTATGCAAAAAAATGCGTGTTGGAGCATATTGCAGGAACTGATAAAAAAGAAACCAAAAAGCCTGTTGAAAAAGAAGGCATATTAGGCAGTCTCCTTGATAAGGCAGCCAGGAAAAAAGAAGAGCTGATTGAAAAATTCAATCCTGCAAACATATTAAAAGAAACAATAGATTTTGACCACAGTAAAATCAAAAAGGTTGCCACGCACAAAAAAACAAAAGAGGGTGCTATTGTTGCGGTAACTATTTACAATACGGAACTTAAACAAAATTTTGTGCTCAGACTGTCTCTTGAGCCAATCGGCAGAAAGGGCTGGAGGGTTATAGAACCAATCAATTTCAAAGAATATGTGATTGCAGTTGACAGGGCAAAAAAAATTGCTTTACATCAGACAAAAATGTGATTAAAATTATTTACACGGTTTCAGGCAACACAAAAAATCCTTAAGGAGATGTTCAGTTATGAAACTTGGAGAAGTCCCAATTCTTGACAGTCTCAAGAAGTTCCCCGGCGGCATTATGTTTATACCGCTTCTCATCGGCGCATGCGTCGGAACGTTTTTCCCTGCGCTTGTTGATCCCAACGGTGTAATCAAAGGCACACTTTGGATTAGCTGGTTCAAATCAGGTGCTCTCTGCCTCATTGCAATGCTCCTTGTCTGCACAGGCGCACAGATCTCTTTCAAGAGCTCACCGATGGCTCTCTACAAAGGCTGTGTAATTAACTTCAGCAAAGTTATCCTCGGTGTTGCGCTTGCAGTTTGGGTTGGCAAGACATACGGACCTGCAGGAACGTGGTGCGGACTTTCAGCACTTGCGCTCGTCAATATGTCCAACTCAAACGGCGGACTTTACGGCGGTCTAGTTTCCTACTACGGTGACAACGACGACCTAGGCGCTCTTGCAATCATTTCAACAAACGACGGACCATTCTATGAAATGTGCTCACTCGGTCTTGCAGGTGTTGCAAGTTTCCCGTGGCAGGTTCTTCTCGCGACAATCGCACCTGTTATCTTTGGTATGATTCTCGGAAACCTTGACAAGAAAATGGCGAAATTCCTTGAACCGGGTATCTTCATTTCAATATTCCTCTTCTCATTCCCGCTCGGTGCAGGTCTTAACCTTAAAAACGCAGCCGCGGCAGGTGCGCAGGGTGTACTCCTTGCATTCCTTAC
This sequence comes from Synergistaceae bacterium, assembly GCA_045642025.1. Lineage (GTDB taxonomy): Bacteria > Synergistota > Synergistia > Synergistales > Synergistaceae > Equadaptatus. The sequence continues at coordinate 31,805 of JAZUIB010000008.1, read as the reverse complement.
GCTCCTTATCACAGGTGTTGGCGGATACTTCGTTTACATGCTTCTCATCCCGAAGAGCCACCGCATTACATGTGTCCCTGGCGCTGCTGTAGGTTCCATTGCAGGCAATGCAATGGCTACACCGAAAATTATTGCTGAACTTGACCCTAATTTTGCTCCTGTGCTTGATGCGGCATTGATGCAGGTCGCAGCAGCAATCCTTATCTGCGCTGTCTGCTGCCCGATTCTCTGCAAATTCCTTCTCAGCATGGAAGAAAAAGCAGTTGGTCACAAAATCATTCTCGAAGCAAAGGACTACGATAACGCAGATCCGCAGCTTTAATTTCAAAGCTGGCTAACTACGCTTAACAGACTGGGGCGTGCGGCGGCTTAAATGCCCAGCACGCCTCTTTTTACAAGAACAAGGAGGAAAATAAAATGCTTATTAAACTTCCGTACGGACATCAGGAACTTGAATATGATTTCCCTGAAAATTCAGGTGTAATAACCTCAAACATAGACAAACTTGCAGGTACAAAATCAGGGATTGAACTTGTCAAAGAAGCAATGGACAAGCCTATAGACTCAGAGCCGCTTTACGAAATCGCAAAGGGCAAAAAGACGTGCACAATTATTATTTCTGACCACACGCGCCCTGTTCCGAGCAAAGACATACTTCCCAATATGCTCCGTGAACTTCGTCAGGGCAGCCCTGATATTGACATAACGCTTCTTGTGGCTACAGGCTGCCACCGCGAAACGACAAAAGAGGAACTTCGCAACAAACTTGGTGACGAAATTTTTGAAAATGAAAAAATTATTGTTCACGACTGTGACAAAAACTGCGTGAACATTGGCATACTTCCGTCTGGTGCTCCGCTTGTCATTGACAAGGTTGCGGTAGAAACGGATCTGCTTGTTGCCGAAGGCTTTATCGAACCGCATTTCTTTGCCGGTTTCTCAGGCGGAAGAAAATCAATACTTCCCGGTGTATGTGACAGAGTTACAGTTGTAGGCAACCACTGCAGCAAGTTTATTGACAGCGAATATTCACGCACAGGTATCCTTGACAACAACCCGATTCACAATGACATGATAGAAGCGGCACGTCTTGCGAAACTTGCATATATCGTCAACGTAATAGTTGACGAAGCGCACAAAACGGTTGCGGCATTTGCAGGCAACCCTGTAACCGCACACCGTGCAGGCTGCGATTTCCTTGACAGTTACTGCAAAGTTTCACCCGTACTTGGCGATATTGTTGTTACGACAAACGGCGGCGCACCTCTTGACCAGAATATCTATCAGTGTGTCAAAAGTATGACTGCGGCAGAAGCCAGCGCAGCAAAAGGCGCAGTTATTATCGTATGTGCAGAATGTGCGGACGGCATGGGCGGCGCAAACTTCTACAAACAGCTTGCGGACTGCAAAGATGCTCAGTCGCTTTATGACGAATTCATGGCAACGCCGATGGAGCAGACCCCTCCTGATCAGTGGCAGAGTCAGGTGCTTGCAAGAATTCTTATCAATCATGAAGTGATTTTCGTATCACGTGAGCCGCTCCGCAAAGAGCTTACGGATATGAAAATGAGCTTTGCGCCTACACTTGAAGAAGCAATGAATATGGCATTTGCCAAAAAAGGCAGAGATGCTAAAGTAACGGTAATTCCGAACGGAATTTCGGTTATCGTTAAATAGCTGAGCTTATTATGGCGGGTGAAAGCAGTTTGAGCGGATTGCGTTCAGTCAGAAATTATCTCATCTTCATTTTTGCATTTGTGTTTTTTGCGGTGCCAGCGTTTGCGCAGGATGGTATCGTTGACTTGAAACGTGTATGCGGCAGTTATTCCGAATACAAAAAAGCACGGGAGCAGTGGAATGCCATAGTACAGCAGAAAATGCAGGAGTTGTCTTTAAGATGCAGCAAAACTGAAGATGCAAGCCGCCGTCAGCAGATGACTGAGGAATACAACAGACAGATTAAATCCAGACAGCAGAGTTTCTTTATCCCTGTATCTGAAAAAATACAGAAAGCAACGGCCGCTGTTGCTAAAGAGAAAAATCTTCAGGCTGTTTATGATGTTGCGACAGGCAAAAAGGGAATTGATATTACTAATGAGGTAATTTTAAAGCTTAATGCTGCTGAAACGCAGGAAGCACAGGCAAAACCTGTCAAAAAAACTGAAAACAGTCAGCCGAAAGCTAAGCCTGCTACTGTTCAGACAGCGCCAAATAGTGCGCTGTTTCAGGTTCAATTTGGCGCTTTAAGGGATAAAGGCAATGTAGAAGCGCTTGTTGCAAAAGCCGTAAAACTTGGTTTTTCAAAGGCTTATATCAGCGAGGCAACCGACAAAACCGGAAAAAGAGTATGGCGCGCCCGCATTCCTGCCGCCAGTATAGCTGAGGCACAGCAAATATCGGCAAAACTGACACAGCATAAAATCGATAACTGTATTACAAAATAGCGTTTTCAAAAAAACACAGAAAATAAAAGCGGGAATTCCCGCTTTTATTTTTTGCGCGTATTTTTATTTTTACGGAACATCATATTTCCAGATAAAACACTTGACCATTCAGATTTTTTGACTTAAAATCCGTAAGTTATCAAATTTCAGCCGGAGTATGCCTCCGGAGAAGGGAGCAGTAATGGACAGTAGTTGCAGTAACGGCCCTGTGCCTCTGTTGTGTGACTTATTTACTGCCTGATTCGGACTGCTCTGACGTCCGGCAGGCGCCGGGCGTGAAAAAATCCCTTTCTTTCACCCCATAAAACCTTCGCGTATAACAGCGGTGCTGCCGCTTGTTGTTGTATATGCGCGAAAAAGGGGGAATACCAATGCTTGAAGTATTAAAAACAATGGAAAGCGGACTTACATCTCTTTCTATGAAAACTGTTGAGCCGGGTTCCTGGGTTAACCTTATTCATCCGACTCACGAAGAGCTGCTTGAAGTTGAAAAACTTACAGGCGCGCCGTCAGACTTTATCCGCGCTGCTCTTGACCCTGAAGAAACATCGCGTATTGAAGTTGAAGATGACCAGATACTTGTCCTTGTCAATGTTCCTGTTGACAGAGAACCGGGAAATGACGAATATGACACAATTCCTCTCGGCATAATCGTGACGCCTGATTACATCGTTACAATCTGCCAGAAGGACAACGCGGTATTTGACCCGTTTGCAAGAAACCGTTACCGCGCCTTTTCAACATTCAAGCGCACAAGATTTCTCTTTCAGCTGCTATACTGCTCGGCCGCGCTGTTTTTGAAAGACCTGCGTCAGATAACGAGAAAATCTGACATAATTGAAAAAGACCTGCGCCAGTCAATGAAGAATAAAGAGCTTTTCCAGCTGCTAGGGCTGCAGAAAGGTCTAACATACTACTCAATATCGTTGCGTTCAAACAAAGTTGTTGTCGAAAGACTGCTTCGTGTCTGCTCTAACCCTCAGCTTGCGCATATCATTAAAATACGCGAAGAAGACGAGGATCTACTCGACGACGTCCGTATCGAATATGATCAGGGCATAGAAATGGCGCAGGTGCAGACAGATGTTCTTGCAGGCATGATGGATGCTTTCGGGTCAGTTATTTCAAACAACCTGAACATAGTCATGAAATTCCTTGCATCTGTAACAATCGTTCTTGCAGTTCCGACAATGATTTCAGGGCTTTGGGGAATGAATGTGCCGGTGCCCTGGGCGCACAATCCGCTCGGATTCTTATACGCGCTGCTGCTTGCGTTAGTCATAAGCATTGTGTTAGCCGTATATCTCTGGAAAAAGGATTTCTTCTAAAAAAATAAGAAAATAAAAAACTAAAAAATTGAAACTGAAAAACAGGTATTTTTGCTTAAAATTGCCTGTTTTTTTATTCTGTTAATGCTGATATAATAAGGACGTAGCTAAAAAATACAGTTTCACGGGAGGCGGTCTCATGAGCAAGATTATAAAAAGAATAATCATAATAATAATAGTGTTTTTCATCGGTACATTTGCATTCCGCTATTTTACAACACGCAGATCCGTGCCTGAATATGTCAAAGCATCGGGCATGATTGAAGTCCAGGAAGTGCAGCTTGCGCCGCAGGCAAGCGGCCGCATTGAGGAACTGTATATAGAAGAATCACAAAAAGTAAAAAAAGGTGATTTAATAGCTAAAATTTCACTTGACGGAGCAGATGACCTTGTCAACTCTGCAGAGGCAGGTCTTGCAGCCGCCCGCGCGCAGCTTGCGCAGCTCAGAAACGGTTTTCGCGGAGAACAGGTAGCGGCGGCAAAAGCAAACGCTGTTTCTGCAAAAATTCAGTACGAACAGGCTTTAAGAGACAAAGAGCGTTTCGACAGACTTGCAAAAGAAGGCGCGGTTGCGCAGCGCAGTGCTGAACTTGCGGCAGAAAAAGCCGATGCAAAGCGCGAAGCAATGAACGCTGCTGACGAGCAGTACAAACTGCTTGCGCGCGGTAACCGCGCGGAAGACATAGCCGCTGCGGCAGCAAACGTCAAGCGCCTCGAAGCAGAAGTAGGGCGCGCGAAAACCGCGCTTGCATACAAAGAATTCCGTTCGCCGGTTGACGGTGTTGTTCTTACGAAAAACTACGAACAGGGTGACGTAATAGCGGCAGGGGCTCCGCTTGCGACTGTGGGAGACACAGAGCACTGCTGGATAAAAATTTACATCCCATCCACACAACTCGGTCTTGTCCGGGTAGGACAGACAGCCGATGTAACGATTGATTCCTATCCCGACAGCGTTTTCTTTGGCAAAGTATCAAAAATCAACGACCAGGCAGAATACAATCCAAGACTGTCACTTACGCAGAACGAACGCGCCAATATGGTGTTCTGGGTCAAAATATCGGTTGAAAACACAAAAGGTGTTTTGAAACCCGGAATGCCGGCGGATGTCAAACTCAACAAAGACTAAAAATGAAACAACATTCAGACGAACTTTGTCTAAGCTGTAAAAATGTTTCCAAAAATTTCGGCAGCTTCAAAGCGCTGTCTGATGTTACGCTGGATATCTACAAAGGAGAGATATTCGGCTTTATAGGCCCTGACGGAAGCGGAAAAACAACTCTTATCCGCATGGCAATGGGTATCCTGAACCCTGACAGCGGAGAATGCTCGCTGCTTGGCTCAGAAGACAGAAAACTGGCGCGCAGACATGCCGGTTACATTCCTCAGCGTTTTGGACTATATCCTGACCTGACAGTTATAGAAAACGCACTGCTTTTTGGCTCACTTTACGGCACATCGCAAGAAGAAACTATGGCAAAAGCGGAAGAAATTCTCATACGCACAGGCTTGTGGCCGTTCAAAGACAGATATGCCGCAAAACTTTCCGGCGGCATGAAACAAAAACTCGCGCTTGCAACAGGTCTGCTTCACACGCCTGAGGTACTCTTCCTTGACGAACCTACGACAGGCGTAGACCCTGTTGCCCGCCGAGAATTCTGGGCAATGCTATACGAACTCAATGCCTCAGACAACCTTACAATAATTGTCTCTACGCCATACATGGACGAGGCAGAACTCTGCACAAGAAAAGCATTTTTCAGCAACGGACAGCTGCTTGCTACAGGCACGACAGAAGAACTTCTGAAAAAATATCCCTACAAAGTTTTCAATCTCGAATACAACCAGATAAGAACAAAACCGCGACTTCTCGCCTGCGAAGGTGTTGTTGACGCCAACATGTTTGGATCAAGCTATCATATAGCCGTTAGCGATACTGAAACTGCGCTGGCTTCGATTGAGAAACTTTTTGCCGAACGACAAAGAGAATACCCCGGTATGACAGAAATAGAGCCTGCGCTTGAAGACCTGTTCGTATCGCTCAGCGGCGAAGGTACAAAATAATGGGCAATATCGTTATAGAAACCAAAAATATGACCAAAAAATTCGGCTCCTTCACAGCTGTTGACAACGTTTCCATGCAGATTGAAGAAGGAACAATTTACGGTTTTCTGGGCCCCAACGGAAGCGGAAAAACAACGACAATGAAAGTGCTGTGCGGACTGCTTGCCGCAACCTCCGGCGAAGGGCTTGTGCTTGGAATGAACCTTGCGCGCTCATCGCAGGAAATAAAAAACAAAGTCGGTTACATGTCTCAGAAATTCAGCCTCTATCCTGACCTGACAGCAAAAGAAAACCTTGAATTCTACGCAGGGCTTTACGGTATGACCGAAAAACAAAAAGCCGAGCGTATTCCTGAAATGCTCAAACTCGCAGGACTGGAAAACAGAGAAAACACAATGACCTCAGAGCTAACCGGCGGATGGCGGCAGAGACTTGCCCTAGGCTGCGCAATTGTACACAAACCGAAAATCCTCTTCCTTGACGAGCCTACAAGCGGGGTTGACCCTAAAGCGAGGCGGCTTTTTTGGGACATCATCTACAACCTTTCGCAGGCAGGCACGACAATAATGGTTACAACGCACTTCATGGACGAATCAGAACACTGCGACAAAGTTGCATTTATCTATTTCGGCAAACTCATTGCCGACGACACGCCGGAAAACCTAAAAAAAGTTATTCCTGGCAGACTGTACGAAATCAAATGCGAAAACGGCATGGACATTCTCGCCGACATACAAGACGATGCACTCGGCATACCCCTTATAGACTCCTACTTCCACGGAGAAAAACTCCACGTTATAGTTAAAGGAGATACAAGGCTGAAAGCCGAAGGCATACTGGCAAATACAGAAATCAACGAAATGGTGCCGTCAATGGAAGACGTCTTTGCCTACCTCGTCAAAGCAGAATCAGGCAAAGTGATGGAAGGCGGGCGCATATCAGGAGCAGGGCAGTCGAAAATCAAAAAACGCTCCAAGGAGGCATAAGCAATGATAAACAGCAGATTTAAAGCACTTGTAATCAAAGAATTCAAACAAGTATCGCGCGATAAAATCACAATTGCGATACTGCTTGTAATGCCTGTTATCCAGCTGCTTATACTCGGTTTTGCGGTCAACACGGACATCAAACATGTCTGGACATCGGTTTTTGACCAGTCACGTTCACAAGAAAGCCGCGAACTCGTGCGCTCATTCACCTCCAGCAACTACTTTGACATCAAAAACTACGCCGTCTCAATGAAAGAAGTCAACGAAGACATCCAGTCCGGAATGGCAAAAATAGGACTCATAATACCCTCCGACTACGCGAGCAAAATTCGCGGAGGGCGCAAGACAGAACTACAAGTTCTTGTCGATTCCACCGACAACCTCTCCGCAAGCTCAGCAATGTCTGCTGCCACAACATTAGGGCTGCTAAAATCAAACGAAGTAATGAAAAACCAGGCAATGCGCGCAGGCATCAAAATTCCGGGACAAGCCGTAGATATGCGCATAAAAGCGTGGTACAATCCGGACTTCGTAACCTCATGGTACATAATTCCCGGCATCATGGGGCTATTGCTGAGCATATCGCTGATCACACTGATGGGAATGGCAATAGTCCGTGAATCAGAACAAGGCACACTCGAACAACTGCTTGTTACGCCCATGCAGGCATGGGAGCTGCTGCTCTCCAAAATCTGCCCATACATATGCATAGGCTACCTGCAAGTACTCATCTCGCTTGCAATAGGAATGATAGTTTTTGACATGCCGTTTCTGGGCAGTATGCCGCTGTTTATGCTGCTCACACTATTCTACGTTGTTGCAGACCTCGCCTTCGGCATAATGATCTCCACCTTCTCAGACAACCAGCTGCAAGCACTGCAGCTCTCAACCTTTATCATACTGCCGAGCGTCATGCTGTCGGGCTTCATCTTCCCGATAGAATCAATGCCAAAATTCTTCCAATACCTAAGCTGGACATTCCCCATAACCTTCTACAACGACCTTGCGCGCCAAATAATACTCAAAGGCGGCGGATTTGAATACGTTTGGTGGGACGTAGTAGCGCTCTGCATATTCATTGCGGTAGTATTCACATCAAGCATCATAAAATTCAAAAAGAAATTCGTACCATAAACCCACACAATACAGACAAATAACAACGAAGCCATACAGAGGTGAACGTAATGAATAAATACAACAAAAAAATACTAACAGCAATACTGCTTACGGCGGCACTCGCGACATCTGCGGCAGCAGCTGACTGCGAAAACCTCAGACAACTAATTGAACTTGCAGACAAAAACAACCCTGTAATATTCGCGCAGCAGCAAAAAGAAAACCGCGTAGAAGCCGTAGTAAACGAAAATGCGGCAAAAATGGGACCGAAACTTACCGGCATATACGCCGCAATGTGGCAGGAAAACCCAATATTTGACATGACCAGCCTCTTCTCAGGACTATCCCCGATGATACAAATACCTGAAGTAAACAACGCATTTACAAAAAACAACATCTTCATCTCCGCCGCGGTACTCACACAGACAATCTATGCAGGAGGCTCGCTCACATCGGCAAAAGCAGCCGCAAAACTTGCCAGAGACGCGACAAAAGCAGAAACTGTCCGTATAACACAGACAATAGAAAACTCCGTACGCCGCGCATACTACAACTACAAACGTGCCGAAGCAAAAAAAATAGTTGCAGAAGACGCGCTTGCGCTTACAAAAGAACACCTAGAACAAGCGCAAAAACTACTTAAAGGCGGAATGATACCCAAAGCAGACGTCCTCCGTGCGCAAGTTGCAGTCTCAGAAGCAGAACTCAATCTAATAAAAGCCAAAAATGCCATAGAACTCGCCAAAACGGCATTAAGAAGAATAACTGCGGCAGACTTCCCCGACACACTGCTCGCGGGAGAAGACGGCGCGAGAAACTACAAAGACTACGTTGCGGCAGACGAAAACAAAGCCTTCGAAAACCGCGCGGAACTCAAAATGTACGACTTCTACAGCAAACAGGCGGCAAAAATAGCAAAGGCGCATCAAGGAGAAACAATACCGCACATACTGGGATTTGGAGCTATAACAGCCAACGGCTCTGAAGCATGGCCGGAAGACAACAAAAACTGGCATATAGGACTTGCTGCCACATGGAAAATGTTTGACAGCGGAGAAGCACACGCGAGAACAGAACAGGCAAAAAGCCAGTCAAAAGAATTCCTCTACAGACTCGAAGACAAGAAAAACGAAATACGCATGGAAATAACCCAGGCTGCGCTGAACCTCAAAGAAGCATTGACACGCCTTGAAGTAGCGGAAAAACAATACATACAGGCCAAAGAAGACTACAGAATATCGGCACTGCGCTACAAAGAAAACATAGGCACAAACCTCGACATGCTCGACGCGCGCCTTGCGCTTACAAACAGCAGAACAAACGTTGTTGATGCCAGATACGACATAGTCATTGCAGACGCAAATCTCAGATACGCAATGGGAGAATAAAAACGGCAGACAAATAAAAAACAAAAAAACAACACACACACCTCAAAAAAACACAGCCTGCAAACCGACACCTCGCGACCAAAAAAAGCGAAAGACAACTTGCAAAACAACAAAAAACAGATTTCTGGAGGTCACAGCCATGCGCTGCCCTGTATGCGGAACAGACGAAACAAAAGTCATAGAAACAAGAAACAGCGAAGACGGCAGAATGATTCGCCGGCGCCGTGCATGCCCTGTATGCGACACACGCTTCACCACCTACGAACGCATAGAAGAAAAAGAATACCTCTGGGTAATCAAAAAAGACAACACGCGGCAAGCCTTTAACAGAGAAAAACTACTACGCGGCATGCAGCACGCATGCGAAAAACTCAACATAGACCTTGCGATACTCGAAGAAGCCGCAGAAGAAATCGAAAACAAAATACGCTCCACAGGACAAGGCGAAATAGCCTCATTGCGCGTCGGAGACATGGTCGCCGAAAAACTCCGCAAAATCCACAAAGTTGCATACGTGCGATTTGCCTCCGTATACAAAGAATTCACAGACGTAACAAACTTTGCGGATGTCATAACACATCTGCTCGAAGAAAAGGAGCACAAAAAAAATGGCTGATACCGGACGTACACTTCGACAAAACAGACTATTCGAATTCGACGACCCCACCGACGTAGTACTAATGGTAGACGCTCTCGGGCAAGGCGAAAGCTGCGAATGGGACTCAACGCGCATAAGAGACGCGCTCATAATAGAAGCAGGCGTAGAACCTGCCACAGCTGAAGAAATATCTGCAGAAGTAGAAGAAGAACTCATCAGCCATGGCAGACAGCGCATAAACACGGCAATGATACGCGAACTCGTCAACGTAAAACTATTCCAGCGGGGCCTAGACGCGAAACTCACCGACCACCGCCGCATAGGCATACCCGTACATGACCTTGAACAAATGCTCTTCTGCAAAAACAAAGAAAACTCAGCCTCCGGCTACAACCCCGAAGCAGTCAACAACACAGTAGCAGAAACAGTCATCAAAGAATACGCGCTCTCAAAAATCTTCTCACCCGAAGTTGCCGAAGCACACCTCAAAGGAGACATACACCTTCACGACCTCGGCATGGCAAACAGACCATACCTTGCGCTGCAAAGCGCAGCATACGTTGCAAGAAACGGACTGCGCCTCTCAGGCTCAATCTGCGCCGCGTCGCCGGCAAAACACGCAGACGTACTAATTGCGCACCTCATCACAATGACCACGCTGCTCCAAAACAACTTTGCCGGAGCAATAGCATGGGACGCAATAAACATAACCCTTGCCCCCTACCTTGACGAACTCAGCGACGCAGAAATACGCCAGCTTGCGCAGACAATGCTCTTTGACTTTGACCGGCTTGCAAGCGGCAGAGGCAGCGCGGTATTCACAAGCCTTGACCTCTACATCGACATACCGGCACACCTCAAAAACGCGCCCGCAACAGGCGCCGGAGGAAACTACACAGGCAAAAACTACTCAGAATACAGCGAAAACTCCCGCAAAATCCTGCACGCCATACTAGAAATATACAAAGAAGGCTGCGAAAACGGGCGCCCCTTCATCTTCCCCAAAGCACTGCTGCACCTCACCCCAGACAGCTTCAGACCCGAAAACCAAGAACTGCTGCTCCTTGCCTGTGAAGCCGCAGCAGAAAAAGGCAGCGTACAATTCGTACTCGACAGAGAATACACAACACTCGGCGAATGCTGCAGACTCGACAACAACAGCGAAATACCATCAAAACTACGCTGCTGCGCAATGCAGAACGTAACCATCAACCTGCCGCGCGCCGCATACAAAGCAGACGGCAGCACAGACGCCCTGCCCGAAATACTCAACGCGCAGATTGAACTAGCCGCAAAAGCGCACATACAAAAACGAAACTTCATCAAAAAACTGCTTGCCTGCGGAGAACAAGGACCGCTCGGTGCGCTCATACACTCAAACGACGACGAACCCTACCTCAAAACAGACACAGCAGAATACCTCATAGGGTTGCTCGGACTCAACGAAATGATCCTCAGCCTCACAGGAAACGAACTACACCAAACAGAAAAAGCGCAACAGCACGGAATAAAAATAATCAGCGCAGCGGCAAAAAAATGCCAAGAACTCTCCGAAACCTACAACATGAAATTCGTACTGGAACAAACACCGGCAGAAAGCACAGCGCTCCGCTTTGCAAAACTTGACCTAAAAAACTACCCGCAAAAAGCTGAAAAAACAGTCAAAGGCGACATCAAAAACGGAGCTGTTTACTACACAAACAGCACACACCTGCCAGTAACCGCAGACACAGAAGCCTTCGACAAAATACAACAAGAAGGCAAATACCACCCATACTTTGCAGGCGCAATCACATACCTCTACACAGGCGCGGCGCGCCCTGCGGCGCAAGACACACTTCGGCTGCTCAAACGCGCCATGACAGAAACAACATGCGCGCAGCTTGCGCTCAGCCCTGCCTTCACAATCTGTGAAGAATGCGGCAGCACAACACGCGGCTTCACAGACTACTGCCTCACCTGCGAAAGCGAAAAAATTGACGGACTCGCCAAAATCGCCGGCAGCTACGCCTACACCAGCGCATGGAACGCAGGCAAACTGGCAGAACTCAAAGACAGAAAACAATACAAAAACCTGCAAACAACAAGCGAATAACGGCAAACAGACAACAGACACTGCTCCGAAACCCCGCTTTAATACCCCAAAAACGCGAGAAGAACAACAAAAAACTTAAAAATCCTCAAAGATCCCTTGAAAAAACTCCTTACCTCCGCCGCACGGACAGACGTATGTCCGTCTGCCTGCGTATAATCACAAAATACAGGACAAAAGGAACAAACCAAAAGACCAAAAGAGCAAAATACAGGGGGAAAATAAAATACAAAAATATAATACTTCGGACAGCCACAGCAATTTTCATCTGCATGACCTGTGCCGTACTCCCTGTTCATGCCTGATACCGCAGGAGTGATTTTTTACGGGAAAACACCCCTCTGCTATACATAAAACATAGAAGTCATTCCAAAAACGTGTAAAATTTATGTAAAAGTCATTCCAAAAACGTGTAAAATTTATGTAAAAGTTGTTCCGAAAATGTGTTATCATATACGGCACAGACGGAAGAAATGGGGTGTACTCCTATGAAAAGATATCTTATGCAAGATCTTGTTGACTGGAAAAACGATGCAGAACGCAAGCCGATGATACTTAAAGGAGCACGTCAGGTTGGAAAAACATGGCTTATGTGTGAATTTGGCAGGCAATATTACAAAAAAACAGCCTATATAAGTTTTTTTAATAACAAAAGGCTCGCAAAAGTTTTTGATGATGACTGGGACCTCGAACGCCTTCTGATGAATTTAGGTCTTGAGGCAAAGACAGAAATAACTGCTGAGGATACGCTGATTATACTTGATGAAATACAAGCCTGTCCGCGTGCCCTTGAAGCATTGAAATTCTTTTGTGAAGCCGCACCTGAATATCACATAATTGCTGCCGGCTCGTTGCTTGGAATAGCAATACACGAAGGAATTTCCTTCCCTGTGGGCAAAGTTAATATGCTTGACTTGAGCCCGATGAACTTTTGTGAGTTTCTTGAAGCACAGGGGCAGGAAAAACTTGCCGAACTTATAAACAATAAAAACTACAAACTACTGGGCGACATTCACGAGCAGTGCATCTTCTGGCTGAAAAACTATTATTTTACCGGTGGTATGCCTGCAGCCGTGAAATGTTTTGCAAAAAACAAAAATTATCAGAGCGTGCGTAAAATTCAAAACGCAATACTTGAACAGTACGAAAACGATTTTGGCAAACATATCAAAACAGGAATTGCAAAAACAAGGCTTATATGGCACTCAATACCTGTACAGCTTGCGAAAGAAAACAAAAAATTCTTCTTTGGGCAGGTAAAACAGGGCGCAAGAATGAGAGACTTCGATGAGTCAATAGAATGGCTTTGTGACTGCGGACTCGCCAAAAAAGTTTACAAAGTCAGCAAACCCGCTGTGCCGCTCAAAGCGTACGCTGAACTTAACTGCTTTAAACTATTTATGTTCGATACAGGGCTGCTTGGTGCCCTAAGTGAGCTTGAGGCGCAGACAATACTCGAGGGCAGCGCAATATTTACAGAATTCAAGGGCGCACTGACCGAACAGTTTGTTCTTCAAGAACTAACGTCACAAAACAAATACAAACCATATTACTATGTATCAGAAAGCAATAAATATGAAATAGACTTTATAATACAAAAAGACAACAACGTCGTTCCGGTTGAAGTCAAAGCCGGCAGCAGCCTTCAGGCCAAAAGCCTAAAATACTACCGCGAAAAATTTCAGCCGTGCGCCGCAGTCAGAATATCAATGGCTGAATACAAAAAAGAAAGCGGACTGCTCAACCTGCCTCTTTATGCTGTATCTGCGCTTTAGTACAACACACCGCCGGACAAAAGACCGGCGGTTTTTATTGCGCGGAGAACAACAAAAACCTTAAAAAAACTTAAAAATCCTCAAAGATCCCTTGAAAAAACTCCTTACCTCCGCCGCACGGACAGACGTATGTCCGTGCGAAAGAATATATTAACAATGCTTGAAAATGCTGTACTGCTTCTACAGCACAAATTCACGAAAAAATGTCACTTGACAAATGACAAATTCGGATTGAAACAGTGTAAAATAATGTACGCAAACAAAAAATGCAGAGTGGAGTCGTTACTTATGAGCGAAAACAACATACTGATATACAGCGACAAAAACGGAACGGCAAAAGTGTCAGCGCGCTTTTCCGAAGAAGATGTATGGCTCAGTCAGCAACAGCTTGCTGAAATATATGAAAGCAGCAAACAAAACGTTTCATATCATATTGAGTCAATTTATAAAGACGGTGAATTGACAGAACAGGCAACTGTCAAAAAATTTTTGACAGTTCAAAAAGAAGGCAGCAGAGAAGTAAAACGCAGTATAGCGCACTACAATCTTGATATGATAATTGCCCTCGGCTATCGCATACAGTCACCTGTAGCCTTACGCTTTCGCAAATGGGCAACCGAACGGCTGCATGAATACATACAAAAGGGATTTACAATGGATGATGACCGGCTCAAACAGGGCAGCACGAGGTATTTCCGTGAGCTGCTTCAGAGAATACGCGACATACGCTCATCTGAAAGGAACTTCTATCAGCAAGTAACCGACATATATGCCACTTCAACAGACTATGACCCGCGTGCGGCACAGACCAAACAATTCTTTGCGACAGTACAGAATAAACTGCATTACGCGGTACATGAACACACAGCAGCGGAAGTTATATATGACAGAGTTGACAACAAAAAGCCCATGGTAGGCATGACCAATTTCAAAGGTGACTACATCACAAAAGTTGACGTTAAAATAGCCAAAAACTACCTCACGGAAAAAGAACTGCTGAAACTCAACCTTCTTGTGTCACAATTCCTTGACTATGCGGAACTGCAGGCACTCGAACAAAATCCGATGACAATGAAAGACTGGATAGAAACGCTTGACAGACAAATAGTAATGACAAAAAGTAAGCTGCTTTCAGACAACGGCAGCATAAGCCATGCCGAAGCAATCGCGAAAGCGGAAAAAGAATTTGAAATCTACCGTTCCCGTGAAATGAAACAACTCGAAAGTGACTTTGACAAAGTTGTAAAAATGCTTGGCATCAACGCAGAATAGCAAAACAACACACCGCCGGACAAAAACCGGCGGTTTTTATTGCGCGGGAAAACAGAAGCCTGCAAAAAACAACAAAAAAACCACAAAAAATAAAAAAACAGACACAGACGGACATACATATGTCCGTCTGTCTGCGTATAATTCCAAAATACAGGGCGGAAAAAACGAGACAAAACAAAACACGCCCCGAAAAACACAGGGAGGCAGCAAAATGAAAACAACAAAAACAACAAAAAAACTACTCATTGCAGTGCTCATAACAATATACCTTGCACTGCCCGCATACGCCGAATCCATGTACACAATCACAGTCAACAACGTAAGCCTCAAACAAGTACAAGAAGCAGTCATAGAAATATTCACAGGCAAAAACTTCAACCTCGACGACGTATCCGACTACAGAATAGTCATGACAAAAGCCTTTGGCGACGGATTCTGGGTAGCCACCAGAAAATGCTTCGTCAGATGCAACACAATCGCAAGAGACGGCAACGTCAAAATGACCTTCACCGAAGAAGAAGGAGGCATCGGTGCATACAGACGCCGGTCGATAGACCACCTCATACCAATAATCAACGAAGTAAAAGCCGTACTAGACGGCACACCCAAAAACGCCATAAAAAACGAAGCAGTCAACCAGCTCCCAGGCTCAGGCAACGAACGCGAAAAAGCGCTCGGCATAAAACTTGCCGAAAAAGGCAAAGTGGCAGAAACAGTAGCGGCAAGCGCGGCGCAAGACAAAATATTCCCGGGAGACATAATAATTGAAATAGACGGAATATCTGTAGAAAACATGGACACACAATCACTTGAAACATACCTCAGCAACAAATGGGGCAACAGCAAAACACTTACCTTCACAATCGACCGCCAAGGCAAAAAAAGCATAATCGTACTGACAAAATAACAAAACACAACGCCGGACAGGCAACTGTCCGGCAATTTTTTTATGCGCGAAGAACAAAAAATCTTTGAAAAATCCTTTGAAAAAACTCTTTACCCCCCGCCGCACGGACAGATGTATGTCCGTGCAAAGGCACTTAGAGAAAAAGGTAGTAATTTCAAGCATTTATAGCGTATAATAATTAAAAACTGTTAGACGATTTTAAACGAAAGTAGGTCATGGTTACGAGTAGAAAAAATCGTAAAGTCAATAATGAGACTAGGAATCTGTTCTCACAGGTTATGTTTGTTGGCGCCAAACTGCCTGAAAAAGTTGACAATGGACTGTTAAAGTGTTTCCAAGACGTATTTAATAAATCCAGTAATAAACCTATCCCAAATTCCACAAACGAAACAGAGAAGACACTGCATAAAAAGCCTTTGCAAGAAAATACAGTGCAACAGGCAGTTGAAACTGCAAAAAACAACGTACATGATGATGAAAAATTTCAAAAAATACCTTGGAACGATATGGAATGTGCAATTTTGCTAGAAGCATGTCTTGAATATCTTAAAGAACCTACTCCGTTCAAAAAAACAGAACTCATTTGTAGAGTATCAAAAGATTTGCGTCAGATGGCAATAAATGAAGGCATGGAGATACAAGATAAATTCCGTAACGAAAATGGAATAGCGTGGCAAATGCAAATCATGCTGGGTTGTTTAACTAATGGTGATAATGGAATAGTACGAACAACAAAAGCATTTGATAGGATAATTATGAACTTTAAGGAACAACCTGAAAACTATTATACTAATTTATCGCAGGCTAAATCTTTGACAAATAATGATTTTGTTGTTGCTAATGGTATTACTAAAGTAATGACCCAATATTTTGGGTATGGACTTAAGGTTAACTCAATTCGAGATGTGATGCGTTTCCGTAAATTTGCAGAAGAAATGAAAATTGAGCTTCCTAAAGACGATGACATACTGAAAACATTGATAATTGCTGCAGGTGTTGTAATCGGTGATAGAGTATATTGCAAAAGTACTCATTTGCCCCAGGAACTGCGTAATATAGTCAGTGAAGTGTTTGCTACTGGAGTGCAGGCTATTTACTATGAAAGCCTTTATAATAATAAATCAGAGTGGATGACAAGAAATGTGATTACTTCTGAAGAAATGTTAAAGGAATATTTGCAAAAATATATTCCGGAATGTATTTTCTCTAAAAAATTTTTTGTAAAGGGTGAGAAAAAGACTGAAAAGGAAATTGTAACATCTGAAATAAAACGCGTGTGGGGTAGTGCACAAATTAAAACTGTAGATGAGTTGAGTAGTAAATTGCAGTATATTCCACTTGATAACCTATTGCGTGTGATTTCAGGCAATGATAATTTTGTGTTAGTTTCAGAAGGTACATATTTGCTTTTGGATAATTTTTACATATCTGAATCGGAGAAAGCAAAGATAATGTATTTTGTTGAACACATATGTGAAGAAAGTGGTTTTGTGTCATTGAATAACTTGAATTTGGATGATTTGCAAGAAGAATACTATGAGTTAACACCTCTTGCGATATATAAAGCTGTTTATAAGAAATTATTATCAGATAAGTACTACCTTAACGGTAAAATTATCACAAAAGATAGAGATGACTTAAATGTAGTTGCACTGCTGAAACAATATATTATGAATAGAGAGGAATGTAAATTTGATGAACTATATTCTGAAGCGAATGACCTTGTAGGTGAGACAAACCGTCAGTATATTTTTCAAACTCTTTATGATAGTATGGTGCGTGTTGACCGTAACCGTTTTGTTACTGATATACTTGTTGATTTCGATGTTGCAGAGATTGACAATATATTAGCTGATTTTGTAACAGATAAGTTTATTGCTATAAAAGATATTACAACTTTTGTCATGTTCCCAGCATGTGGTTATACTTGGAATCATTATTTGTTGGAAAGTTACTGCTACAAATATAGTAAGAAATATAGTTTACATATCGTAAATTTCAACGATAAAAATGCTGGTATTATCGCTGAAAAAGGTTTTCATCAGAGTTATATGCAAATGTTGTCCATTGCGCTGGTGCGCGCTAATGTAGAGCTAACACCGGACATTATAGGTCCGTATCTGTTTAATACTGGATATACAGCAAAGAGTAAATATGCGCAATTAGATGAGATTGCAAAGTTAGCACGGAAAATACAAGGAGAGCGGTAAAAATGTATTCTTATACGTATGATACTACAACAGGTGGAATTATACTTAATTCCTCTCCGACCAATTTCTCAAAAGAACCAAGGCCTGTCTATGCGGCAGAAATGGACATACTTGGTTTTGATAGATATTGGAACTATGATAAACAAAATAATACGCCTTATATGTGGGCTGAATCTAATGCGTATTGGTATAAAGGAGTTTTGATAGCCAAAGTAAAGGGCGGGAATCTGTATACAGCACCTAAATTACAGCCGGTTAAAGATGAGACTGGAGAAATCATGTTTAGCAAAACTAACGGCTATGTGCTTGAAATGATAGATATAATACATATGTGTGAGCTGAACAAAGACTTGCTTGCTATTGTTGAGGATTCTACAGTTAAGAAAATAGTAAAAGAGTATGAAAAGTTTAAAGACAAATTAGATATATTCCATGTGGCATTTTCTGGTGGAAAAGATAGTGCAGTGTTGTTGGATTTAGTAAAAAAAACATTGCCTAAAGGCAGTTTTGTAGTTATTTTTGGAGACACAGGAATGGAATTTCCTGACACATATGAGACTATAAAGAAAACCCAAGAACAATGTGAGAAAGATGGCACTCCATTTTATATAGCACGTTCGCATTTTAAGCCTGAAAATTCATGGAATCTTTTCGGTCCACCAGCAAGAGTGTTACGTTGGTGTTGTAGTGTACATAAGAGTACACCACAAACATTAAAGTTGCGTGAGATAACTGGTAAGAAAAACTATGTTGGAATGGATTTTGTTGGAGTAAGAGCACATGAAAGCATTACAAGGAGCAAATATGGTTATGAGAATTTTGGAAAGAAACAAAAAGGACAATATAGTTTCAACCCTATTTTAGAATGGACATCTGCTGAAATATGGTTATACATATTTCTTAATAATATTTATATCAACAAAACTTACAAAAAGGGAAATTCCCGTGCCGGTTGCCTGTTTTGTCCTATGGGTGGTGGACGTGGAGATTTTTTGCAATATACTTGTTATCCCAAAGAGGTTGGACAATATGTTGATATTATAAAATCGTTGAATGCACGAAATGCTGGAGATACAAAAGCGCTAAATTCATACGTTTCCAATGGTGGATGGAATGCAAGGAAGAATGGTAGAGATCTTAAAAATAACCAAACACACTATTGTGAAAGTATTAATGACGGAACTATTCAGCTTGATGTGACTGAACCTCAATCTAATTGGAAAGAATGGATTAAAACAGTTAGAGTGCCTTTTAAGTATAATATAACAGAGCATGAGACTGGCTACAATGTGACATTTGATTCTGTTATGGCAAAAAAATTCCCACATGATGCACGTAAGTTTCGACAAGTATTTAAAAAAGCGGCGCATTGTATCGGTTGCAAAGTTTGTGAAACAAATTGTAGAAATGGAAAAATAAGGTTTTTAAATGGGAAAATACGAATAACAGACTGTACACAGTGTGGAATGTGTCATGAAATAGATGATGGATGTCTTGTCTATCATTCACTGAAAACGACGAATGGGGATATTGCTATGAGAAAAGAAAGTTTGAATTCATTTGCTAACCACGCGCCAAAAATTGCTTGGGTACAAGACTTTTTTGAGTTAGGAAACGAGTTTTGGGAAAGTGAGCGTAATACTTTAAACAAAAAGTTACAAGTCCCTATGTTTAAAAAGTTTTTACGTGGATGTGGTTTTATTGATGATAAAAACAACACTACCCAATTATTTAATATTGTCTCATCGTCTAAGTATGGATGTCAAAGTGGTATCACATGGGGATTGGCATTGTCTAATTTCGCATACAATGCACAATGTAAATGGTATATAGAAAATATGGATATAGATGTCTGTTATGAGCGAAATCATATTAGTGATATGTTGGTTGCAGAAGGTGTAAAGAAAGATGATGCAAGTTCAATAATCAATGCATATAAACGTTTTTGCCAACTTCCATTAGGGACAGTTTTCAACTTTGGATTTATTGAGGAAAAAGGACATCAGATAGATATATTATGTCGCACAAAGTGTACTATAGACGATGCTCGTATTGTGCTATACGCAATCTATAAATTTACTGAGAAGTGTAATATGGAAAAAGAGTTCCATGTCTCGTACCTCTTTGACGAAAATGTAGAAAGAGATGGTGTGAGCCCAGTGCGTATTTTTGGGCTTTATAATGAGGAAGAATTAAAATCTATCCTATTGGGACTTTCTGCTGCGTATCCTGAATTTATCAATGCTACATTTACTAATGATTTACAGACCGTAACGCTTCGAGATAAGACCAGCATAGATGTACTTGAATTGTTTAAGGGGGACCTCTAAGATGGCATCACGTGAATTAAAATACTGCGAATATTTTGACGTCAACGAAAAGTATTTCCCGTGTATTGATGAATCCGCCATTAACAACGGTGCGGCTTGGGATGATACATATCCGCACGAAACATTTATTGAATTACTTAAATTAACAGAAAAGATGCTTGGTGGCACAACTAATCGCTCAATTTGGATACATGGTGCTTATGGTACTGGAAAATCCCGGTGTGTATATACACTAAAAAAGTTAATGGAAGTGCCAGAAGATGAAGTAAGGACATATTGGAAGAAATTTGAACCTTTAAAAAAGGAAACGGCCTTGTTAGAAAAAATTATTGGACATAAGCAACAAGGTATTGTTCCAGTATTTCGTTATGCTACGGGTAGTATAACAACAGCTCGGCTATTATTTTTTGCAGTACAGGAAAGTATTATGAAGTCTTTGAAATTGCATAATATGCCCTATAAAGGTGAAAAATCATTAAAAGAGTGTGTAATAGCGTGGCTTGAAGATCCATCGCATAATAGATTTATGAATGACTTACTTGAAAAACCGAAATGGAAGTCTGTTTTTAGTCAGTCAACTTCCGATGAGCTAATAAATACTCTGAAAAAAAACAATGATGTCTTAGAGTTAATGGATAATATTTTTAAACTTGCTGCGCAGGAAGGGATTACTGCTTTTGATTTGACGGCAGATTCTTTGCGCGATTGGGTACTCGATGTTATTAGAACGAACAAAATCAAGATTGTCTTTATATGGGATGAATTTAACGACTATTTTAAACAAAATGCAACATCATTAAGTGAATTTCAAAAGATTGTTTCTATATCCCAAGAAGCACCGTTCTATTTCATTATTGTTACCCATCCGCTTTCATCTATTGTGAATGGTTATGCCGCAACGGATAAATCTAATCCGTGGTCTGTAGTTCAGCAGCGTTTCAATAAAGTAGAAATTACTCTACCAGATAATATAGCGTTTGACCTTATAGGACATGCTTTTAGTGTTAAAAAAGCAGCTGCAGATAAGTGGAATGAAATGACTAATGATTTGTATGCCAGTATTACATCTGCAAGTGACGCTGTCGTTGAAACAATAAAAACAAAAAATTGTGGCATAATGCGTAATATTTTGCCTATTCATCCGATGGCAGCATTAGCACTAAAAAATATAGCTTCAGCTTTTCAGTCAAATCAGCGTAGTATGTTTGACTTTATTAAAACATCAAAGGATATGGAAGATGTAAAAGCATTTCAATGGTTTATACAAAATACCAGTCCCCTGTCAAACCGTCCACTACTTACAATAGATATGTTGTGGAATTTTTTCTATGAAAAAAACAGGGAATATTTAACCTCAGATATTAAGCTTATCCTTGACACCTTCCCACAACAGAACAGTTTAAAAGAGAATGAAAAAATAGTCTTAAAAACTATTTTGATTATGCAAGCTATTGACCAACGATTAAGTGGCAGTATACCGATACTCAAGCCAACTGACCAAAATCTAAGCTATGCGTTCGAAGGTGAGGATGAACTTGAGAATTCTTGTAAAGGGATAGCCAAGAGTCTTGTATCGAAAGGTGTTCTCATTGAAAATTTCATTGGTGATGGTAAAAAAATGTATTCTGTCGCAGTAATTGCTGGTGACAATGCAAAAATAGAGTTAAATAAAAAACAGATTCGTGAAAAGTTAAATACTTCTAAATTGGTAACTGAAGGCGAGGCTCTTGCCACAGCGCTTGGCCTATCTCCAGCCTTAAAACTTCGGTATGCAATTGATATTGAAAGTGGAAAATTGCCTGTTGTTACAATGTCAGATTTCAAAAGAGCAATGGATGTTTTGAAGCACAAAGACAGCAAATGGCGTTTTTATGCTGTTCTTGCTCTTGCAAGTACAGAAGATGAGGCGCAAAGTTTTCGTACCTTGATTCAGCAGACTATGACCAACGTTGAATATAAAAATATTACTGTCATTGATGCACTCTCCTCACCACTCGGCTTAGAAGCACTTGAACAATATGTGGAATATTCTGCTATGGCCATGTACTACCAAAGCAATAATAACCAACAATCTAAAGAAAATGCGCGAAAAGCCAAAGACGTGTTAGAGCGCGATTGGAAAAATCGTATTCATGATGGTCAGTTTATTGTGTTTAACTATGCAAACCAGTTAGGAGAAAAGGCTGTTGGAGCTAATGCGGTTCAATCTATCTTACAATCAATTGTTTTGAAGCGATTTGGACATGTGTTGGATTTCACAAAAGGGTTATCTGAAACACAACTTAAACTTACTGTTGCTAAACAAGTGTCCAAATATGGCATGGCTTTAAATGATGAAGTAAAAGGGCTTATTGCTGGTTGTGAAAAAACTATACTAGGCAAATTCTGGTCTAAAAAAGAATACTGGAATGATGAATCACTTGCCCCAGAACATATCGTTGTAATGAAAAAAGCTGTTGATAAAACGATTTCAGATGCTTTTAAGACTAGCGGCAAAATATCTTTTGGCCATATTTATGATTATTTAGAAACAAATTTTGGTTTATCTCCATGTAATTTGAATGCATTTATTATAGGCTTTTTATTGAAAGAGTATAATTCTGAGCCTTATCGGTATATGGATGCTGACGGTTATAGAGATTCTATGACACCTGATAAATTATCTGAAATGATAGGAAATTATATGGGTAAGTCTATACCTAAGGATACGTATATTGTTAACTTAACGGAAGAAGAAAAAGCCTTCTATGAATTTACAGAGACTGCTTGGAATATTTTACCTAACACTTGTTCGGCGCCTCAACAGGCTGGAGGTAATGTGCGTTCAAAAATGAAAGACTTATCGTATCCTGTCTGGTGCTTAGAGGATGTTGATACTACAGGAGTATTTGATCTTGTAAAACTTTATATTAAACTTGTACAAAGTCCTGGCGATGTTGCTCATAATATTGCTAATGAAATTGGCAAAATTGCAATTCAACGTCAACATGCTGCACAAAATCTTAAAGAACTATTGACTATAGAAAACTGTAAAAAAGGTATGTGCTTATTCCTTGACCGGTTTGAAAATGGCAAACTTATGACTCTTGCCAAAGAAATTAACGCAGAAGATGTCGTTTTATCAGACATCAAGGCATTGTTTAGTGTTGAGAATTCGGCATTATGGATAGATGCAACCGGAGAAGATGAAATTAGAAAACTTATAACAGAATATGAGGTCATTAAATATACCAATAGCTTGCTTAATATGCGTACACATACTAAAGAAGACGCATTTAATGCATGGCGAGAGGTTTTAAAGTTTATTGGTTTTTCTTGTGAGTCAATTATTGCAAAGAAACCGACATTAAAGCAATTTTTTGATTATCTACTTAATATAGTAAATTCCGCAGATATGCTTCCTGACAATATGAAATTATTCTTGAGTGAAATGCATGTGCACAACGCAGAAATACGCTATATCTTGAATAATCCAGTATTAACGTTTATTGAAATTTATAAACCTTATCTTGACGGGTTCTCCGATGTTGAATGCGAAGAAATCAAACATTCAATTCAAAACGAAATGTTTACTATGTCTGCTATGAACAGTAACGCGACAGTCAAAACGGCGGCTGAAGATTATAAAAAAAAGCAGCTTAAGACACAGCTTTATAAACTATGGAACGATTATACAAAGAGCAAGAATCCTCGTGTGTGGTCAGAACGGTATCGTACACCGATTCTCATCTGTATTCCATCTGTCGCGTACGCAGAAGCTAAAAAAACTTTTGCAACCTTGAATAATAACGCACCTAGTGAAACAGACATAAAAGATGCCTTGTTATTCCTAAAAGGGGCTAATTTCTTTGATGAAATTACGTCTGAAGAATATCGCAATAACTGTTTCATGGAACATCTCCTTGGTAACTATGCAAGCCTTTTACAAGATATTAGCGCAGTAAGAGACACCTTGGAAACAATGGGTATAAACGCATATGAATGGAATGATAACCCTTCAATCAAGGCAAAGTTGAAAGATATGGCTCAAGCGGAATATAATGCAGGTGGTAGCGAAAAAGTTATAAAAATTATTGAAAAGATGGATGGTCCAGAACTTAAAAATTGGCTTATTGATGCTGTTAAGAAAGATATGGAGCTTGGTGTGAAAATTATTATTCACGAGGAGAATTAAGTGATGTTATGCAAAGAAATCAAGAATTATATATCAACAGCACAGGGGTTTCCATTTTTTTATATAGTTGGTGATAAAGAATACAGCGATATTTTAGATGAATTAAAACAATTAGGAATATCATCTATTGTTAGACTAAGTGACTTTTGTCCACAAAATGACAAATTGCCTAGTATTGATGAACTTGTTGATCATCTACTCACATCAGATATGGATTACAGAGATAACAAGGTTGTCGTAGTTGGAGTAGGTGAATATCTATCGTTACGTGGGGATAATTTTGCAAATAATCAACTACTGCGCTTAAAAAATACAACTTTAGGTAACACTAGAGCAATTTTTTTATTGCGCGGTATTGCGGCGCAAGCAAAAAAGATAATTAAAGATGACCCTAGAATGTTTGAGCAACAAAGAGCATATATAGCGAACGATACTAGCACAAATATTACTATTACGAATATAGTAATTGCTGATAACACTATGCCTTGTGAAGGAATGAAATGGCTTATTCAGCGACTTGAAGATGGAGTTGCTGGACAAATTTTTGCTAATACATCATTGCAGTTTAACGAGTCGCTATTTCCAGTATCTGTAATGTCAGATGCCTTTTCAGTTATTAAACTAAAGTTAAAAAATGAGACGTTGTGTAATAAATGGGGCACAGAAAGACAGTGGTCACGTCTTCTAAAAGATATTGACAAATATAGTTGTAATTTAGATGACGTATTTACATTATATGACATTGATGAAAAAAGAATATTTGATAACTTAAATTCTGAAATTTCAGGCTATGAGTATAGAAATTGGCTTGTTTTTCTATACCTTAAATTGAATGTAAATCAAAGCTCCAATCCGTACTTTAAGTATGTTCTTGACAAAACAGAACAATTCGAGGAATTCAAAAATAACTTGCTTCTCTCAATCATAGAAATTTCACATAAAAATAAAGCTTTTAGGCAACTATACGATGGAAGAAAAAAACTACTTAAGGATTTTTCTGAGGCAGATATTGCCACCTTTGTCAATGCTAATAAAATTAATGGTGCTGAAAGCATTTATAACTTGACTGATAATACGCTTTTGGAAAAAAAAGAAATTGTAAAGTGGGTGGCCCATTATGGAATTACAGATGCATTATATTATGTATATCCTGATTTAAACGACTATCTTAAAAAATATTTTTTCGCTACAAATGTGTTGTCAGATGAGCTTACAGAGTATTTTGATATGTATAAACAACTTAAGGTTACTAACAAAATTTCAGATGAGTTTATTGAAATGGTTATAAAGCATGCTACAGAGATTTCTTATGCGAAACTTCCTACAAGAGATAATGCAATCAAAGCTATAGAAGATAAAGAGCGTACATGCCTTTATTGGATAGATGCGCTGGGTGTTGAATATCTTTCATATATTATTGCACTTGCAAATACTAAAGGATTATCTATAAAAGTTGACATCGTTCGCTCTGATTTACCTACAATCACATCAATAAATAAGCAGTTCTATGACCAATGGCCTGATGGAAAAAAATTCAAAGAAGAAAGGCTTGATGAGATAAAACATAAAGATAAGGGATCTTATTTCTTTACCGATAATGAAGATCCAATTCACCTACCTAAAGAACTTGAAATAATCAAAGAAACCATCAATAACATTGCTGTGGATCTTAATAAACATAAATATAAATCATTCGTTATAGCTAGTGATCATGGGGCATCAAGACTGGCTGTAATCAGAAAGCAAGAAGTGTCGTACGATACTGATACTAAAGGTGAACATTCTGGGCGTTGCTGTAAGGTGTTTGATGGTTGCAATGTGCCGTATATGGTTGAAGAAAATGGTTTTATCGTGCTTTCCGATTATGGTAGATTTAGAGGAAGCCGTGCGGCTAATGTTGAGGTTCATGGAGGTGCAACACTAGAAGAAATTGTTGTTCCAGTAATTACCTTGACACTGAAAAAAACTTATGCAAAGATTCAGGTTATGCACCCGAATGATATTATAGCAGATAGACATGTTGGTGTTATGTTGGAATTATATATTTCTAATGTTGAAGATGCCAACAACATGACAATTCATATTGATGGTAAGATGTATCGTGGAAGAATGCTTGATGAAACACACTATGTTTTTGAACTTAAGGATATCAAACGTACAAAATCAGTTCCATATACTGCGGATGTTTTTGATGGTGATAGCTTGATTGGTAGTACGTCATTTAATGTAATAGGTAAGGCAGCAATTGTTAAAGACGAATTTAACTTTGGTGATGATTTTTAGATAGGAGCGTGTTCTATAATGCTTTCTGAAAAGCTAAGAGATAATTTTGATGAAATGGTAGTATTTAAAGATTTAAAGAAGACAAATTTTTTCTCCACACTGAGTCTTCCAGCGTTTATGCGGGACTGGTTATTAAAGAAGTTTGAAAATGATGATGGGGAGTTTGATAAAGACGAGCTTGCAAGATTTGTAAAAAAATTTATTCCAAGAAAAGATGACTGGAATACTATAAAGAATGCAATTATTGTTGAGTCTAAAACAGTTAAATTCCTTGCTAAGATATCAATTAATATTGACATAAAGACAGGAGAGGTTTCTTTTGCTTTACCTGATTTTGGACTGGGGTTTAAAGAAACCATTATCGAAGATGCCGTTTGGGATTCTTGTAAAAATGATTTAGTAAAAGGAAGAGATATATGGGGTATGGTAGAACTAGGATATCGCTCTCCAGATGATTTTGATTTTGCTTTTGAGTATGAAAAAAAATCATCAAAAGCTAAAAACTCAAAAGTGGGGAAGATAAAATTACTATCGTTTAAAAATTTCTGCCCTTATGAGATTAACCTTGAAAATTATAAAGAGGCGCGCAAAGAATTTAGTATAGAAGAATGGATAAATATTATTCTTGGTGCTGTTGATTATAATGCTAGTGGATACTCTAAAGAAGAAGAAAAGCTTACCATGATTACTAGATTATTACCTTTTGTTGAAAAACGCCTTAATCTTATCGAATTGGCACCGAAAGGTACAGGTAAATCTTATCTTTTTGGCAACGTCAGTAGGTATGGGTGGCTTTCTTCTGGAGGCGTTATGAGCAGGGCTAAAATGTTTTATGATCAGACAAAACGAACAGAAGGATTAATTGCCAGTAGCGATTTTGTTACGTTAGATGAAATTCAGACTATTTCATTTACCGATGCTGATGAAATGCGCGCTGCATTAAAGGGTTATCTTGAACAAGGTAGCTTCACTGTTGGTGACTATAAAGGTGTAGCAGAAGCTGGAATGGTGCTTTGTGGAAACATTAGCAAGGGAATTATGGATTCAGATGGTTACAGCAATATGTTTACTGAACTTCCTATAGTGTTTCATGAATCAGCATTGATTGAGAGATTCCATGGATTTATTAAAGGATGGAATATACCTCGTATGAATGATGATTTAAAGATAAATGGATGGGCATTAAATTCAGAATATTTCTGCTCAATTTTGCATGACTTGCGTAGTGATATGGCATATAGAAGTGTTGTTGACGAGTATATCATTGTGCCTGAAGGAGCTGATACTCGCGATACTGAAGCTATAAAACGCATATCCACAGCATATTTGAAGTTACTGTTCCCACATGTACAGCGTATAGATGATATTCAACCAAGAGAATTTAAGAGATATTGTTTCGATAGAGCACGACGTATGCGTGATACTATTAAATATCAGCTCGGATTACTTGACGTAGAATATACAGGAAAGGATTTGCCTTTGTTTAAAATTTATGGCATAGATACAGAATAGGATGAAAATAAGAAAATGTTATATTTGTGATAAAACCCCATTAACAAAAGATGAAATAGGGCTGACAAAAAAAATATTAGGTAGAGAAATTCAAATCTTCTATTGTTTGCCATGTTTGGCCAAGTATCTTGAAGTGACAGAAGAAGAACTACTGTCCAAAATTGAAGAATTTAAAAATGATGGTTGTGCATTATTCAAATGATTGTTATTCCAATCCAATTTTAGTAATAAGGTGATTTAATATAGGAGTTTGCTATTTGAAAGATTGGTTGCAGTTTTTGCTTTGTCTTGTTGTTATATATCTTGTTATAAAGTTTATTATCTGGAAATGGAATCTACTGTTCAGGTTTTTAAGGCATCCGGGCAGGGCATCGTTTTGGAATATTCTTCTGCTGCTGCTTTTCCTGTTCGGACACACGATAATTCAGAAGAATAACACGTGCAGAGTTTTTAACAAGCCTGAGGGTATTCCTCAGGCTTTTTTGTGCGGAAGCAGTTGTATTTATGCCGGAGTGTGGCAGGGAACTATAACTTACTGGATATATGGGTAATTGGATAAGTCCAAAACATAACAAAAGAGGCGTCAGATGCCATACAAACGGTAATCGCTCAATATGGCTACGCACTTGAACACTCCTCTGTCCGTGAACAAGTGGGCGCTGTTGTTGCCTCGATAGAAAATATACGGCAGGAATTGGAAAAAGTCAAGGAAGATGAAAGTAAATTGCCGGAAAGTATAGCATGTCGGAGTGTGGCAGGGGACTATAAATATTTTGTTTTTTCACAAGCCTGAGGTTTATTCCTCAGGCTTTTTGTGCGGAAGCAGTTATGTTGTTATGTTGTTTGATGTATTATCATTGCATTTTTGAAGAATTATCTTGGAGCGCAGAGAGGTCAAGTTTGTAAATCATAGCTGTTTTGGCTGTTTTCTTTTGGACAAACATAAGCATGTAGATTGGGTAATAACAGATTTTGCCTGATACGCTGATATTGCCGTTATGGAAAACATACGCTTTGGGAATTGCGTAGTCTTTGTTGGCGAGGACGTTGGAAAGCGCAGGGTGTTTGGTGTAGTCTTTGCCGGATTTGATTTCAATGGGGAGAATTGCGCCGTCTTGTTCAATAAGGAAATCAAGTTCACCTTGTTTTTTGCTGTTGAAATAGTAAAGTTCAAAGCCGTGGGCTTTTAGTTCCTGTGCGGCGGCGTTTTCATATATTGAGCCGAAGTTAATGCTCTTTTCTCTGTTCAGAATCTTAATCTGAATATCGTTCATATACATTGACGCAAGCAGTCCAATGTCTGAAAGAAAGAGCTTAAACAGATTTGCGGACTTGGAAAGCAGCAGAGGAATTACAGGCTCACTGACGCAAAAAGCAGGGAGAGCAACTCCTGCATCGCGGAGCCAAATAAAACTGTTGCTGTATCTGGAGAATTTGAAGTTTTCATTAAGGTTTTTCAGAATAAACCGCTTATTTTTGCTGTTGAGTTCACTCGGAATAAGGTTAAAAATGTCTTCTAAGTACAATTTTTCTTCAGGGTCATAACGGGCAATATCCCGCTTGTACATTGCAAGAATAGACTGTTGTTCTCTGATAACTTCCTGCAGGTTGTTTGTTTCCAAATAGCGCGCCGCGGCAGCGGGCATACCGCCAACGATAAGGTATAGACGGAATAACTCCATCATTTTTTCGTGAATGATGGTATCAACGGGCGTGTTGGTCAGAAAGGATTTGCGCAGTGCGTCAAGAACAGACGGAGAAACTTTATTGGCGCGGGCAAATTCTTCAAAATCAAGCGGATACATTTCCAAAATGTCCATATATCCGACAGGAATTGAACGAATGTCTTTGAGGTCAACACCGAGGAGTGAACCGCTCAGGATATAGCGGTAACTGCCTTCTTCTACAAGAAATTTGATTGCAGTGACGATGTCCTTGCACTCTTGAACTTCGTCCAGATAAATCAAAGTTTTTCCCGGAATCAGCGGAGCATTTGCCACTGCCGAAATACGCAGCAAGAGTTCTTTGCTGTTTTTTGCGTTTTCAAACAATGTCTGGGCAGCTTTATTTTCATAAAAGTTGATTTCAATAAATGACTCGTATTGTTTCCCGAACTTACGAATGCTGTACGTTTTTCCAACCTGACGCGCACCTGTTATCAGCAGTGCTTTTTTGTCATTTGTGTCATGAAAACGCTGCAGTTCTTGTTCAATTTTTCTCGAAATCATGTCTTTGCCCTCCACTAGCATTATACAACCGTTGCGATGTCATTATATGTCATATTGTCCGTTTATACAATAGAAAATATAATGTTTTGTCCGTTTTTCCATAGCATTTATATATAATTTTGTCCGTTTTTCCAAGAAATGTTTGAATGAATTTCTGCTGTTTTGTTTTTCACAAGCCTGAGATTGTCCTCAGGCTTTTTTGCTCGGAACCTAGTGACTTTACAGGCAAAGCCTGTTAGAGACAAGCCCCGTTGGGGCAAAGCCACTGGATTGCATCAAGTGCGGAATGACATCCCTCCTCGTCTCCCCGCACGAGCGTCTTTTATTCTCGTCACCCCGCACGAGCGAAGCGAAGATGCGGGGCCCAGCGGCTTTACGGTTCTAATTTCCAATGTTGCAACTTGTTGCAACACCACAATTGGTTTTTCTGGTAATTGTTTCTTATAGTAATTGATTTTTTGGGTCATTGGTTTTTCTATAACCCCGTTGGGACAACGCCACTGGATTGCATCAAGTGTGGAATGACATCTCTCTTCGTCTTTCCGCGCGAAGCAACGCGGAGACGCGGAAACCAGCGTCTTTACAGGCGAAGCCCGTCAGGTTTTAGAAGGAAACGCCACTGTTCTCGCTAAATCCTAACGGATTTCCGCAGAATGACAGAATAAAAATACTTCTCTTCCCGCACGAGCGTTTCTTCCCCCTCGTCACCCCGCACAAGCGGAGCGAAGATGCGGGGCCCAGCGTCTCTAATCAATCAACAAAAACGCCCAAGAGCGATAAAGCTCTCGGGCATTTTTATATTTTCTGTACATCTCCATTGCGAACAAACGGCTCAACTGTCAAAATAACTGACTGTCGTCCGTTTGTCCGCAAATTTGACTGTTTTCGAACAAACGTTCTTAATAACTAAACATTCAAATTCGCCTGCGCAGGCGTTTGTTGCTCATAATGTTACCCTGATAGAGGACCGCGTATTTGCGTGGGAAACCAATCACCACCGGTGAATGTTACCGAAGTTTTCCCGTTCATAGCTTGTTGGCAGCGGGCTTGTCAGCATCATGAACGCATGACGTCGATGCGATTAAAGTAAGAAGA
>JAZUIB010000007.1:0-9003 GCA_045642025.1 Synergistaceae bacterium | reverse complement strand
GCCGCAATCTTCTCTTTGAGTGCAGCGTTTTCAGCATCCTGCGCCTGATTCTTCTCGTTCAGATACTTCACCTGTTTCTGAAGCTCTGCGCGCGTCTTTGCCGTTTCGCCCTTGCCGAACTTGAAGCTCACGCCCGCGTTGTACGCGTTCTGATCGTTGCCGACGCTTGTTGACGCGCTCATCATAAGGTTCGGGTTCGGTTTGTATGCTACACCTATTGCTCCCGCGCTTTCGCCTCTGTAATTACCGTAGGCAACCGCGCCGACAAATTTGTCGCCTTCTTCGCCGCTCGGTTCCGCGTAGTGAAGTCCTGCCAATGCCGCTGATATCGCTCCGACTTCTTTGACTTCCGCTGCAACAGAACCAAGTTGGTTTTCTACAACTCCCATGCGATTGTTTAGTTCTGTGGCTGTTGTTTCTGTTACATCTATTCTGTTGTTCAGTTCGTTGTATTTTGTGTCTTCCGATGTTCCTGTAAGTACTGCTGCCTTAAGGGCAGGCGCTGCAGATGATGACGTCAGCGGTACTGCGGCTGTGAGTATAGGTGTTGTTTTTTCCGGTTGTTTTGTTCCTTCTTCTGAGGTTTTGTTCTGTGCGCTGCTGTCTTTTGCTGCATTTGAGGTAAGAGGATTGGCAGACATGACAGGCGCTGAGGCAAGCAGCGGTGAGGTGACTAATGTTTTTGTTCCTGTTAGTTTGTTTATGGCCTGGTATGCCGCATATAGCTGACTGCCGTTGACTGCGTCCGTGCTTGTGGCAGAAATTCTGCCGGCTGCTACGTTTTGTATCTGTCGTTCTTTTCCAGAGCTTCCTACTGAGAGCACATATGTACTTGTTGTCGCCGGTGCCGCAAATGTGTATGTTGTTCCGCCAAGTTTGTAGCTGCTGACTGCTTTTGCTGATGAGACAACTGAGTATGACCCTATTGCAACTGAGTTGGCTATTGTCGCAGTTGAATTTGTGCCAAGTGAAATGGCGTTTTCTTTGCTTGCTGTTCCGCCAACAGCAAAGGTTTTTGCCGCTGACGCGTTTCCTTTGTATCCGAATGCCGCAGAATAGTCTCCTGTTGATATGCTGTCTTTGCCAAATGCTATGGAACTGACTCCGTCTGCTTTTGTGTTGTAGCCCATTGCAACAGCATAATGTCCTCCTGCATTGGTTTCTCGTCCCATTGCAACGGCTGAATTGCCTTTTGCTATAGTCCAGTAACCCATTGAAACAGTGTTGTAGCCTGTTGCTCGTGTTGTATCACCAAAGGCAACTGAACGTGCGCCTGTCGCTTCTGAGCGGTTACCGGTTGCAAATGCGTATTTGCCGCTTGCGCTTGTGTTGTAGCCTGACGCTATTGAGTAGTCACCATTTGCCAATGTCTTGTAGCCTATAGCAGCTGCACCAACTCCGCTGGCGTTTGCATTGTAGCCTGTTGCAAAAGAATAGCTGGCGCTGGCGGTCGTATTGCCGCCCATCGCTGTAGAATAATCTCCGCTAGCGGTCGTATAATAGCCCATCGCCGTAGAAGCCTTTCCGATGGCACGTGTCTGCCAACCCATCGCCGTGGAATACTCTCCGCTGGCGGTCGTATTGCCGCCCATCGCCGTGGAGGCTATCCCGCTGGCATTTGTCAGCCAACCCATCGCCGTGGACATCCTTCCGCTGGCGTTCGTCTGGTTGCCCATCGCTGTAGAATACTCTCCGACTGCGTTCGTCCATTTACCCATCGCCGTAGAATCCATTCCGCTGGCATTTGTCTGCCTACCCATCGCTGTAGAATAAGTTCCGCTGGAATTTGTCCCCCAACCCATCGCTGTGGAATAATCTCCGCTGGAAGTCGTCCGGTAGCCCATCGATGTGGAATAATCTCCGCTGGCGGTCGTCCCATAGCCCATAGACGTGGAAGCCTTTCCGTTGGCACTTGTCTGCCAACCCATCGCCGTGGAATAATATCCGCTGGAGGTCGTATAAAAGCCCATCGCGGTGGAATCCTCTCCGCTGGCGATCGTATGAGAACCCATCGCCGTGGAAGCCTTTCCGCTAGAGGTCGTATAAGAACCCATCGCAGTGGAAGCCTCTCCGCTGGCGATCGTATGAGAACCTATTGCCGTGGAAGAGGAGCTACTAGCGGTTGTCAACCAGCCCATTGCAGTTGAATAATTTCCGTTGGAGGTCGTAGAGTAACCCATCGCAGTGGAATAATTTCCGATAGAGGTCGTAGAGTAACCCATTGCAGTGGAAGCTATCCCGGCAGTCGTATGGTAGCCCATCGCCGTGGAATAAATTCCGCTGGAATTTGTCCCCCAACCCATCGCTGTGGAATAATCTCCGCTGGCGTTCGTATAAGAACCCATCGCCGTGGAATACCATCCGCTAGCATTCGTATGAGAGCCCATCGCAGTGGAATCCCCTCCGCTGGCGGTCGTATGAGAACCCATCGCCGTGGAACACGTTCCGCTAGCGTTCGTACCTTCGCCCATTGCCGTGGAATAGCTTCCGTTTGCGGTGTTGCCGCTAGTATTGTCAACGTAAATACCGCTGCCGCCTGTATTATTATTAGATTTCCAAACCGATTCCGCCGCTATTGCCGGTGATACCGTATCGAAGATGAACGACAGGAGCATAAAGATTGCCGCAAGTTTTTTGATGTTACTCCGTTTCATTATATTTTCTTCCCCTTTCGGAAATAAATTTTGTGCTGTAAAAATTGAGAACCATTTACAAATTGCAAATAGCGTGCAACAACGAAACGCTTATAAGACGCCCCTTTACATGGTTATTATACCTCATAATCGCTGCTGCCAAATGTTTTTTTGTCTATTTTTCTCATTATTCCCTCTGTTCCCGCACTATCGTTTTAAATCATTTATCTCTCATAGTTCGCCGTGCGCTCAGCTGTCTGTTGTCAGTCTTTGTTTTTTTTGTCATTGTTTTCCGGTTTTCCGGTTTTTATTCACACCCTCCATATATAACACTGCGACAGCTCAGCTGTTTTTTGAAGGGTGTCTTGAAAAATTGTCTGTTTTTTTATGTTTTTTCAACTTTTTTGAAGTTTTTTGAAATTTTTTTTGCAATAACCTTCAAAAATGTGCCCTCTTGTCGCAGTGTTATATATGGAGACCTCTGTTTCCGAACATCGCGCAATTTCAAAACGGTGAACCACAACCAACCTACGGGGGATCAACTACCAGTAACCGGATAAATAATGCGCCCTGCGACGATACACGTCTCGTTGAAGCCGGACCTTATGCGAAGAAGGGCTGCCCAAGTCTGTATCATCTTCGTATATTGGGTAGGTTCGTCGGAGACACAAATTTTTTTTCAAACCGCGGTTTGAGCTTTTTCTGCACTTAGCACTCGGCACTTCGTAGCACTTAGCACCTGGCACTTAGCACTTAGTACACGGTACTGAGCACTGAGCCGAGCAGCGGAACAGAAAATGAAAAGCAAAGCATTTGCTGACAGCTTATGGCAGACAGCAAACAGGGATTAGCGGTCAGCTTTTAGTCATTAGCTATTAGCTGAAAGATTAAAAGAATATTGAAAGGCTAACAGTTAACGACTGACAGCTTAAACAGAATGCCGGCGGGGATTTTCCCCAACCGGCTATTTTTGCGTGCTTTTGTTTTGTATTTTGGTGTCTGAAAGGATTTTTGTAGTTCACTTGTATCTGC
Organism: Synergistaceae bacterium; assembly: GCA_045642025.1. Classification (GTDB taxonomy): domain Bacteria; phylum Synergistota; class Synergistia; order Synergistales; family Synergistaceae; genus Equadaptatus. Next base: position 5,338 of record JAZUIB010000007.1, on the reverse strand, counting down.
GCTGACACTTCGCGTCCCGCAGGAAGACAGGAATAAAAACCGCAGGAAGACGGTGATTTTTGTTTTTCCAAGGTGCGGTGTGCGCCTTTAAGTGTTTAACAATTTTTAGCTGACAAATAACAACCTTTTTATCCGTTTGCGGCGCTGAGGAAATGTTTGAGTCTTTCTGTTTCCGGCGCGCTGAATATTTTTTCGGGCGCACCCTGTTCTACTATTCCGCCGTCGGCAAGGAATACTACTTTGCTTGCGAAGTTGCGGGCAAATCCCATTTTGTGCGTGGAAATAAGCATTGTCATTTTTTCTTCGGCAAGTTCTTTTATTACTTGAATTACTTCCTGTGTAAGTTCAGGGTCAAGCGCCGAGGTCGGCTCGTCAAACAGCATTATTTCAGGACGAATTGCAAGCGCTCTTGCTATGGCAACGCGCTGCTGCTGTCCGCCGGAGAGTTCGTACGGATAGCAGTCTGCTTTTTCTTCAAGTCCGACTTTTTTCAGCAATTCGCGCGCTTCCGGCATAACTTCTTCAAGTTTTCTTCCCTGTACTGTCACCGGCGCTTCTGTAAGGTTTTCAATTACTGTCATGTGCGGAAAGAGATTGAACTGCTGAAAGCACATCGCCGTTTTGGAGCAGATCGCTTTCGCTTCCTCATCAGGCACGTATTTTCCATCACACACAAGCCATCTGCCGGCTATGCAGACTGAACCTCCGCTGACGGTTTCAAGTCTGTTTATGCAGCGCAGCAGTGTGGATTTTCCGCAGCCTGAGGGTCCTATCAATGACACGGCTTCGCCTTTTTCTACAGTCAGGCTCACTTCATTGAACACCTGGACGTCTCCGAAGCTTTTGCTGAGTTTTTCTATTCTGATTATTTCGTTTGTTTTTGTCTGTTCGTCCATGACTTTTTCCTCATTTATTCGCGGTAACGCGCGTAATGTGCTTCAAGCCGCGCAAATATCTGGTTAACAACGAATGTCATGGCAAGATAGAAAATTGCCGCAAGCAGGAAGGGCATCATTGTAAATTCTCTCTGCACTATTGTTCTTGCTTCACGAAGCAGGTCGTTCATCGCCAGCACATATACAAGTGATGTGTCTTTTACCAGTGTTATAGTTTCGTTGCATACAGGAGGCAGGATGCGTTTTATCATCTGCGGAATTATTATCCTGCGCATTGTCTGCACCTGATTAAATCCAAGTGCTTTTGCTGCCTCGTATTGTCCTTTTGGTATTGACTGTATTCCGGCACGGAATATTTCTGAAAAATACGCCGCGTAGTTAATCGCAAAAGCGACCAGCGCAGCAGTAAGATCTGAAAGGAAAATATTGAACTTCGGCAATACAAAGTACACAAAAAACAGTTGAAGCATCAAAGGGCTTCCGCGCATTATCCAGCTGTATATTCCAATAGCTTTGGACAATGAGCTGATTTTTGATATGCGCCCGAGTGCCAAGATAAAACCAAGCGGAAGCGACAGCGCAAGCGTTGTAAAAAACACTGTAAGCGTGAGTTTTGTTCCACCCAGCATCGGCATGCACATTCTTAGAATTTCATTCATTTCAATGGCTCCCGTGAATAAAAAAACAAGAGACCCTGCGACCCCTTGTTTTTTGTTATTTTATTTCTTTTTGAGCATTATGTCAGCACCAAACCATTTTTCGCTGATCTTGGCACCTGTTCCGTCTGCCGCAATTTCGTCAATTTTTTCCTGCATAAGGTTGCGAAGTTTATCATTGCCTTTACGGAATGCAATACCAAACTGTGCCTCAGGACCGAAAGTTTTTTCGATACATACAAATTTGCCGGGACGTCTGCTCATGTAGTAACGTCCGACTATTTCGTCTGCAAATACACCGGCAAGACGCCCGTTTTCAAGGTCTATAAAAGCTTCTATGTAGTCTGTGTATTTTTTGACAGTTACAGTTTTTTTGAATTCAACCTGTTTTTCCATGTTATCGTCTGCCGTACTCGCGTTCTGGAGTCCCACTGTTTTTCCTGCAAGATCAGTAAAATCTTTGACGGAAGAGCCGGCTTTAACAAACAGCAGCTGTCTATTGTTCATGTACGGGTCGCTAAAGAGCATATTCTTTTGGCGCTCCGGTGTGATATCCAGCCCGTTCCATATGCAGTCGATGCGTCCGCTTGAAAGTTCCGCTTCTTTGCTTGACCAGTCGATTGCTTTGAATTCAACGGGAACAGAAAGACGCTTTGCGACTTCCTTCGCAATGTCAATGTCAAATCCGACGATTTCGTTCTGCTCGTTTTTGAAACCCATCGGCAGGAAACTGTCGTCAAGTCCGATAATGATTTTCTCCACTTTCGCTTCTTTTCCGCAACCTCCGAAAGCACAGTATAAACCGACCGCAGCAATGATTGCGACAACAATAGCAACTACTTTTTTGTTCATTTTTTCTCCTCCGTCTATAATGTACAAGGTAGCTCTTTAATATATTGCTATATTATCATACTTGTTTAAGACACGCAATAAATAAAAACAACACCGTGAAGGTATCCGGTGTTGTTAATGAAATTTCTTTGTTATATTGGACAGATTATTTTACTCCAAGATATGCAGACTGGATTTCCGGGTTATTGAGCATTTCAGATGATTCTCCTTGCATAATGACTTCTCCTGTCTGTAGGACATAGGCCCTGTCTGAAAGTTGAAGGGCTTTTTTCGCGTTCTGTTCGACTATAAGTATTGTTGTGCCGAGTTCTTTGTTGATAATTTTAAGTTCTCTGAAAATTTCATTGATTATAATAGGCGCAAGTCCCAGTGAGGGTTCGTCAAGGAGCAGAACGTCCGGTTTCTGCATAAGCGCTCTTCCGATTGCAAGCATCTGCTGTTCGCCGCCGGAAAGTGTGCCCGCATATTGTTTTTTGCGCTCTTCGAGGCGCGGGAAGAGTCTGTATATCTGCTTAAGCTGTTCTTCTGCCGTTTTTTTGTCTTTGAGCGGAAATGCTCCCATCTGCAGGTTTTCATAGACTGTAAGCGGGGCAAAAACTCTTCTGCCTTCCGGGGAGATGCTTATTTTCTCGCAGACAACTTTAAAGCTTTTGTCCGGCAGTTGTTTTCCGTTTAGCAGGATTTCTCCTCCCGAACGTTTGACATCACCCATGACCGCGTTCATCATTGTTGATTTGCCGGCGCCGTTTGCGCCGATAACAGCAACAATTTCTCTGGGATATACGTCGAGACTTACACCTCTGAGTGCCTGAATGGCACCGTAGTTTACTTCAAGATTTCTGATGGAAAGGATAGGCTGCATAATTATTCCTCCTCCCCGAGATATGCCGCAAGGACGTTAGGATTGTTCTGTACCTCTCTTGCACCGCCGTCGGCAATTTTAGCGCCGAAGTTAATGCAGACAACGTGCGAGCAGATGTTCATAATGACATCCATGTGGTGTTCTATAAGCAGAATTGTAAGGCTGAAATCTTTGTGAATTCCGCCGATAAGTTCATTGAGTTCGACAACTTCTTCAGGATTCATTCCCGCAGCAGGTTCGTCCAGAAGAAGAAGCTTCGGACGAAGCGAAAGAGCACGGGCAATTTCAAGCCTGCGCTGAAGACCGTATGGAAGTGTTCCTGCTTTTTGGTCTGCAAGGTCGGCAAGTCCGACTCTTTTAAGTAATTCCATACTTTCATCGCGAATTTCTTTTTCTTTTTTCTCCCAACGTCCGAGATGTGTCAACGCTTCCGCAAAACTGTATTTATGAAAGGTCTGCGCTGCCGTGGTAACATTTTCAAGTACGGAGGAACCTCCGAAAAGTCTGAGATTCTGGAAGGTTCTCGCTATTCCGAGCGGTACAATCTGATAGGTTTTTAGTTTGTCTATTCTTTTGCCAGCGTAAACAATTTCACCTGCTGTTGCAGCATAAACACCTGTAATCAGGTTAAAAATAGTCGTTTTGCCTGCACCGTTAGGCCCGATAAGGCCCATAAGTTCGCCTTCTTCAATTTTGAAGGAGACGTTGTTGACAGCAGTAACGCCGCCAAAGTGTATGCTTAAATCTTTAAGCTCAAGAAGAGTGCTCATTTATTCGCCCTCCTTTTCAGCCTTTTCAGTTTTTTTACCGAAACCGAAATGTTTTTTGATGTAATCAAGCGTAAGTTCGTTCGTGCCCATAAGTCCTTCAGGGCGCAAAATCATAACAAGTACAAGTACAAGTCCGTAAATAAGCATACGATATTTTGAAATCGGCCGGAAAAATTCTGTAACGAGCGTAAGGATTGTTGTGCCTATAAGGCATCCGCTCATAGAGCCTAAGCCTCCGAGAACAACAACAGAAACGAGTTCTGTTGATTTTGCCATGTCAAACATTACCGGCTGTATAAAGGAAATGAATCCTGCAAGTAATGCCCCGGCAACACCGCAGTAAAAACCTGAAATTGCAAGGCTGAGGACACGGTAATGCGCTGTGTTAAACCCAAGCAGAGAGGCTGCAACGTAGTCATCGCGGCAGGCTTTAAACGCTCTGCCGAAACGGCTGTTTACAAGACAGAACATACCGCAGGTCATAATCAGGAAGAAAGCCATTACAACGGGCAACGTCGTAAAGTTGTCAATTCCAGGGTAACCGCGGGCGCCGCGCGTAACGCTTTCCCAGTTCTCGATGACAAGGCGTATTGCTTCGCCGAGTCCGAGAGACGCTATTGTGTAGTAGTCGCCGACAAGTTTTAGTGTCGGCAGGCCGATAAGGTAAGCACACATCATTGCAAGCAGACCGCCTGCAAGAATTGCAAGAATAAAGTTCACGTTAAACTGTACAGTGAGAATTGCTGCTGTATAGGCGCCTATAACCATATAACCCGCATGACCGAGCGTGTAAATTCCGGTAAAACCGGTAAACAAAGATACACCGAGTGACGCTATACAGTTAATTGCAAGAAGCGTAAGAATACCGGTTGAGTAACCCATAGAACAACACCTACACTTTCTCGCTTACCGCTTTGCCGAAAAGCCCTGACGGTCGGATTATAAGCGTAACGATAAGCAGGAAAAATACGACAAGGTCGCGGAACTGGCTTGATACAAAGCCTGCGGTAAGCATTTCCGCAAGACCGAGAATAAGGCTGCCGGCAACAGCCCCGGGAAGGGAGCCGAGACCGCCTATAACCGCCGCCACGAAAGCCTTTGTCGTTATCGTGCTGCCGAGCTGAGGATAAAGAGTGTAGCGCGCGGAAAGGAAAATGCCGCCGACCGCCGCAAAAAGCCCCGCAACAAAAAATACTATCGCAATCAGACGGTTGACGTTGACACCCATAAGCGACGCCGTGCGCAGGTTGCAGGAAGCGGCGCGGATCGCAAGCCCCCATTTTGTCCTGTTGAGAAAAAGCA
>JAZUIB010000006.1:0-33181 GCA_045642025.1 Synergistaceae bacterium | reverse complement strand
AAAACAAATGCGAAAATCGGGGGGTACTTTCAAATACGGGGTGCTGAAAGCGGTATAAATGCAGATATGGGGCAAAAAATTGCAAAAAAGATTTCAACGAAAAAATAAACTCAGCCTGTTTGTAAACTGTTGCTGTTACTGCATATTTCCGCCCATGTTAATTTTCGCGGTTCAAAATACGAAAAAAAGTGAACAAGAGTTTTGTTAAAATATTTTGGGCGGGGATTTTTAAGCGCAAGCTTTGTAAACATAGATGGTGCAGTAAAAAAACACGCAGATATTTTGATAACCTGAACGGACGAGGAACAGATGATGAAGTAATGTTTGGTTTTGTACAAAGCGTGTACTAAAACAAACGGCAGGAGACTGAGGCATGCGGTCTCCTGCTTTTTTGTCCCACTACGGTACGTGAAACGTAAGCGCAGTGTCCGGCTTGTTTCTTGCTGTATAAGAAAAAGTTTCTGAATGAATAAACATGTGCGGCAGATGTTAATCTGCGGTATAATTGTATCGGAGTGATTTTATGAAGTTTCTGAAGCAATTTGCGCTCATACTTGCTGTTTCGTTTGCCGGCGAATGTTTGCATGCGATGCTGCCTTTTCCAGTGCCCGCCGGAATTTACGGCGTAGGCATTCTCTTTTTGTGTCTGGAATTTAAGTTGGTTAAGCTTTCGGCGGTGAAGGATACTGCCGATTTTCTGATTGAGATTATGCCTGTGATGTTTATTCCTCCGGCGGTCGGACTTATTGAGGTGTGGGGCAGTCTTGAAGCGAAGTGGCATCTGTATTTTGCTGCGGCGTTTCTCTCTACCTTCTTTGTTATGTTTGTTTCAGGCAGAACAGCGCAGTATTTTGCCGATAAAATCGCGAAAAGAGGCAAAGATAATGAAGTTTGATTCTGTTTTTTTTGCTTCTTTTGTGACTGTGTTCGCGTTTCTTTTCGGCTGTGCCGTTAAGCGCCGTTTCAAGTCGCCGCTGCTTAATCCGATGATTTTCGGTATTTTTATTTCTATCGGCGCAATCAGTCTTCTCAAGATTGACTATGCCGAATATGCAAAGGATACGAAATTTATCTCCGTTCTTCTGACACCGGCAACTGTCTGTCTTGCGGTGCCGTTATACGAGCAGTTTGAACTTTTGAAAAGAAATCTTACTGCGGTTCTTTCAGCGATAGCGGCCGGAGTTTTGGTAAATGGTATATGTATTTTCGCGGCTGCCGTGCTTTTCAAACTCGGTCACTACGATTACGTCAGTCTGCTGCCGAAATCGATTACAACTGCGATAGGAATTTCCGTGAGCGAGCAGGCTGGAGGCTGTGTGCCGCTCACCGTAGCCGCAATTTGCGTTACCGGAATCAGCGGCAATATGTTCGGCGAGGAATTTTGCAAGCTGTGCGGAATTAACAACCGCATTGCAAAGGGAGTGGCAATGGGCACTGCTTCCCACGTTATTGGCACAAGCAAGGCTATGGAAATGGGAGAAGTTGAAGGCGCGTTCAGCAGTCTTTCGCTGATAGTTACAGGAATAATATCGGTTTTTGTTATAAATGTATTTGTGAAACTGATATAAAACCTTCGGAATTTAGGTGACACGATGGATCTTAAGGCAAAACTTATGGACGAAGCACAGATGCTGCGTTCAATAGCCAGAATAGCGCATGAAATAATTGAGAAGACGAACGGCGCTGAAGATGTTTGTCTGGTGGGCATAAAGCGGCGCGGAATTCCTTTGGCGAAGCTTCTTGCCGAAAATATCAGAAAATTTGCAGATGTTGACGTGCCTGTCGGTGAGGTTGATATTACACTTTACAGAGATGACATCGATGTGCTTAAGAATAAGCCTGCGGCAGCCGAGAGCAATATTCCCTGCGCTCTTGAGGGACGCACGGCAGTTCTTGTTGATGATGTGCTTTGTACAGGCAGAACTGCTCGGGCCGCAATGGAAGCACTTCTTGATTTCGGACGTCCCTCTGCAATTCGTCTTGCGGTGCTTGTTGACCGCGGTCACAGAGAATTGCCGATACGCCCTGATTTTGTCGGTAAAAATGTGCCTACATCGCACGAGGAACATGTGCATGTCAGTATTATGCCTGTAGATGATAAAAACGATGTTGAACTTTACGGAGAGACAAAATGAGTATAATTGAAGTGCGTTGCGCCAAGGAAAGCGAAACTGAGAAAATATTATTTTTTATTAAGAAAATTGCCGAATATGAGAAGATGGAAGATCAGGTGGAGGCAACATCTGAAACGCTGCGTCAGTCAATTTTCGAGCGCCGTGAAGCAGAAGTCGTTTTTGTTTCGCTTGACGGCAAGGATGTAGGTTTTGCGGTGTTTTTCCAGAATTTCTCAACATTTGTGGGCCGTGCAGGCATTTGGCTGGAAGATTTGTATGTTCTGCCTGAGTACAGAGGAAAGGGCTGCGGCGAAGCTCTGTTCAGTTACCTTGCGCAACTTGCGAATGAGCGCGGCTGTAAACGCTTTGAGTGGTGCTGCCTTAACTGGAATACTCCAAGTATAGAGTTTTACCGCGCGCACGGCGCAAAGCCGATGAGCGAATGGACTACATGGAGATTAAACGGAAAAGAGTTGCGCGATTATGGAATTTAGGACGTATGGTTTTGTTAAGAGGTTTAAAGTTGTATCGGTAGTGCTTGCTGTTGCGGCATTGCTGCTTTTTACTCAGTCTGCCGTGCTGGGGGCTGAGGAGGAATATCTGAGCCGTTATTCAGCTGATATAAGCGTGCGGCAGTTAGTGTTGGTGGAGCAAATAGATGGCTCAAAGGCAAATCTGCGGCTGTATGTTAAAGAAAATGACAGCTGGAAGTATAAAATGCAGTGCGATGCATTTATCGGCAAGGCAGGAACAGGCAAAACAAAAGAAGGCGATATGAAAACACCGCTCGGTGATTATAAGTTTACGATGGCATTCGGTATTAAAGACGACCCTGGCAGCAAAATTGCTTATACAAAGCTGACGGACAGCATGTACTGGTGCGGTGACAGGGAATATTACAACCGCTTTGTCGATACCTCAAAAATTCAGCACCAATGCAGCGAAAGCAGCGAACATTTAATAGAATACACAAAAGCCTATGCCTATGCGCTGGCTCTTGACTATAACAAAGAAAATGAATGGGGCAAAGGCTCGGGAATATTCCTGCACTGCTGCGGAAACCATGAATACACCGCAGGCTGCGTAGCAGTTCCCGAAGACGATATGATAGAAATCTTGCGTACGGTTGAGCCGAACGCGCATATTTGCATCTACAAAGCTAATTAGCGCAAAAGCTGTCCCGCCGCTGAATATTCCGCGCTGACTTTAGGTTGGCGATAGTCCAGACTTTGGATTGGTCGATAGCGCGGGGTGACAGAATGTTTAAGAGAGCGGCGGAAAAGCGATGATAAAATCGCCGAAACCTTACTTTACGGACACAGGCCTGCTCTGTTCACTGCTTGGAATTACCTCAAAAGAGAATCTGCTTTTAAGCAGACATGAGGGCGCGGTTGTTGAAAGTTTTGCCGTTGCGGAGCTTCTGAAATCGCGGTTGAACGCAGCCGAAAGAGCTAACCTTGCGTATTACCGCGACAGAGTCGGGCTGAAAATTGACGTTGTTGCAGAATGGGAGCGCATCTATGCGATAGAAGTTAAAAGCGACTGCGGAACAGAAACAAAAATGTCGGCTAACGTGAGAAAATATGCCGAATTAAGAAACACGGACAAAGTAGAAACAACAGTATTTTATACCGGCTAAATTTCATGTCAAATTAACGGCACCAACTATGTTTCATGGAAAGACTGTGGCGGTTTTGGCACGTCAGAACTGAATTAACAGCTATTTTGGCGAAAACGTTTTAGGCAAATACGATTTGACAAATCGTACTTGACTAAAATTTATCAAAGAACGAGCTGTGTTAATTTCGCAGACAGCCGCATTTGTGCCTGTTAAATTGAACAAATGTGCTATGTTTTACTTGACACATTTGTTGAGTTTTACTTGACAGATTTGCTGAGTTTCACTTGACACATTTGCGCTGAAATGATTTGAAACTGATATAACGCTGTCAAACGTACGTAAAAACAACTCCGCCGGCTGCGCAAACCTTGGCGGAGTTATCTTTTTGTTTTGGCTTCTGAGATAAAATACTGGTCTTTTACGTAGCTGTATACCTTAAACTTCTCGTCAGGTCCCAGCTTTGTCAAGAGCTCAAGCGTTTCCGAAACTGTATTGTCCGTGTTTTTCAAACTGCAATGTTCGCACTTGTCCTCTTTTTCCTTGTATTCAAACAACTCATTCGGCGAACAGCCGAGCAGGTCGATAATCTGAACAAGCAGTTGAAGCGACGGAGTTTTCTTGCCTGTCTCTATTTCAGAAATATAGCCCACTGACACAAATAATTTCTCAGCAAGTTCTTCCTGAGTCATTCTCACAGCCGTTCTGAACTCCTTAATTCTCTCTCCCAGCATTACATAATACCTCCGTATATTGTTAGTATCTAACATTTATCGTTAAAATATAATAGACTTTCAGCATTGACTAATTTGGCTTTAGGCGTTAATATTTTTGCATTAAACAGGCTTAAAGCGAAATGAATTTAGCATGAGTCGGCCGAGAATGTCTGAAACAGATTGAATTTTATATAAGACGGTAGTGCTTTGTACAGAAAGTCGATGTTTCGTGTGGTAGGAGGGGTATTCAGTGGCAATAATTGACGTTGTGAAATATGATGGAGATATGGACACTTTTGCATGGAAATTTCCGAACAGCGCCTTATCGACTAAAACGCAGTTGATAGTAAACGAATCCCAGGAAGCCGTGTTGTTAAAGGGCGGACAGGCGTGTGATATTTTTGGTCCAGGTCACTATGTACTTGAAACGGCAAATATACCTTTGGTAAGCAAAATGATGTATATACCATTCGGAGGAGAGACACCGTTTAGCGCTGAGGTGTGGTATGTAAATAAAGTCTACTCGCCCGATATTAAATGGCAGACTGAAACGCCGATACAACTGCTTGATGCTAAATTCAATATTCCGATATCGGTTACGGCAAACGGACAGTTCGGAATACGCATTACGGATTCAAAGAAATTTTTACTAAGACTTGTTGGAACGCTTAAAACGCTGCACAAAGACAATATCAAAGAATTTTTCCGCGGCCTGTATATGTCGCGTGTCAAGGACTTAATATCAAAATACTGCATAAAAAATAACATAAGTATATTGCAACTCAACTCCCTTATAACGGAGCTTTCCGAGCAACTGCATGAAAGTATGCAGGGTACTTTTGAAAAATACGGAATAGAACTCATAAACTTTTATATCGAGGATATAAGCGTTAAAGATGATTTAACAATGGCTGTTATCAAAGGTGCGCTCGCAAAACGTGCGGAAATGGATATAGTTGGCTATGGCTATGCACAGGAGCGGTCCTTTGACGTTCTTGAAGGTGCTGCCAATAATCAAGCAGCAGGGCAGTCAGGGATGTTGGGTGCAGGCATGGGGTTGGCTATGGGTGTCGGTATGGGAAATACAGTAGGGCAGCAGTTTGGAGGCCTTGCAAGCGGTTTTGGTATCGGCAATCACAAAGTATGTTCTGATTGCCATAGAAACAATGTGGCTGATGCCGTATTTTGTGCTTATTGCGGGAAGACTTTGAACGTTGCAAAAATCAAATGTTCAAAATGTGGTGCAGAGATTGACGCAGGTGCGAAATTTTGTCCGCAATGCGGAAACAAACTTGGGGTGTAAAAATGTACAGTATTAACGGAAGCATAATACGCAAAATTACCTTTATCACTATTGTTGTTACTTTGACGGTTATGATTCTTTGTTATATCAGTTATGCAGATTTTAATATCTGTTCGGCGGCATTTCTTGTACTTTCAGAAATAATTTTATTTAAGGTGCTGAATGAATGTATGTCTGCTGACAGTAAAGTTATAAACAAAATTACTCTTACTTCGGGGTCTATCGTAACAACTGTCTTGCATTTTGTTTTTACACTGTTAATGTTAATAGTTTCTCCAATATTACAAATTTCGCTGAATGTTAATTTGGCAATTCAGGTAGTCGCAGTAGGAATTACGCTGATTCTGCTGTTGATTTTTAAAACATTTGCCGGCTATATCGCGAATGAAGACGCATCCGTGTTAGGAAAAATGCGGTTTAACAATGCTTTGGAACAAAAAGCGGAAGCCCTTGCAGTAAGTATCCAGGATGAAAAATGCAAAAAGGAAATGCAAAAACTTTGCGAAATGCTTTGCTATGCGGACAAAACGGTTGCAGATGATAGTAAAGAAATAGTAGATGCTCTTGGCGACATAGAAAAACTAATTTCTGCTTCTGCGGATATGACAGAAATACTTTCCGCTGTCGAAAAAACGGTTTTGCTTTGTGAAATGAGTAAGGTTGTATATACTTCTGTCAAACGCGGCAGCTTATAGATGTTGGAGGTGATTACTGAACAAAAAAGAAAAATTTTTGATACAAAAGTGTCGAACAAAAATATTTTGCAGTGTTTTTGTATAGTTTATGAGAGGTGATTTGATGATGGGGATTATTAGTTGTATTAAGGACACCATAAACGAATATAAGTGGCGACGTGAAAAAAACGCACAAAATCGTGTTTTTTTGGATGATTTAAAAGCGCGTGGTATTATCCTAAAAATATCGAATGTTGAATTAGGAAGCGAATTCAATGGTAATCTTTTACATGTGTATGATGAAAATTATGGAGAAATATGGATATGCTTCCGTGACGGGGATTTGAGTTATGGGGATAGACGTTGTTTCTTTGATGGTTGGTCTGATGACCCTGAAGGTGAGTATGGCTCCCTAAAGGAGATAGGTTTTGATTGGGATGAAGATTCTGTTACTTTTAAATATAAGAAGGTGGGGTATCGTGGTAATAGCGACAGATACTTTGAGAAGAAGTTTAATGCGTACAAAGAAGTTATTTCTATGCGTGAACTGTAGTTTGTTTCAGTGGAAGACTCTGTGACCGAAAAGTGGATTATGCTTGTTGAGGACAGTGTTTTCCTCTGACTGGGCAAGGAGGGAACTAAAATGTGTGAATATGTGTTGGGTTTATGCGGGCTCTTGCTTGAGATTGCAAAAATTGTCATAGCGCTTGTTGGTCTATTCTTGACGTTGAGGCAGATAACAGTAGCTATTAAACAGCATAAAACAGGACTGGATGCTCAAAGAGCACAAACGCTGAAAGAATTGTACGACGAAGCCCGCAAGGATGATAACATAGCAAAAATTGTTTCAATAATTGACTGGGATTGCGGAAAGGGAAAGGATTGTATTCTTTCCTATAACTCTACCAAAGGAAAATTTGCGTTGAAACCGACGTCGGAATTTGGAGAAATAGATGCGGGCGAACTGGAGAGAAAAATTGACCGCACCCTTGCCCTGTTTAACCATGTTTGTTATCTGTTTTCTCTGAAAGTGCTCTTCAAAGAAGATATGAAGATGTTTGAATACAGACTGCAAAGGATAGCAGATAATGAAGCAGTAAGCTGTTACCTGCAGACGTTGAAAGGCGTGGCGGACAAGTTGGGTGTAGCAATGTCATTTGATTGTCTTTTTAAGTATTTGGAAGATAATTGTTGGAAATAACAGTTCAAATGCTGTGTAACTATTGAAAGAAGTTTATAAACCTCCTGTGGCAGAATTAAGAAACCGCAGGAGGTTTTTGTAGTGAGAGATAATAAAAGTATTGATAGTTGGGCAGGTGAATTTGCTTTAAAAAGGAAACTGATTTTTGTGTTGGTTATTCTGTTTGTGATGTTTGCAGGAAGAGCTTTTGCCGGAAATTACGCAGACGGAGTTGCCAAAAGAAGTGTGTGCGATATGATATGCGATAAGGGTAATATGTTCGATACATGTATGGCGCAGAATAACAGATTCCAAATCCATCTGCACACGGATTTGATATAAAAAATGAGGACAATTAAGTCCTCATTTTTGTATTCCGAGTTAGGCTCAAAATGCGTTGCGTTGTTTTCGTCTGTCACAATCGGGTTATTGTTTTGCAAGGCGAAGGAAAAATATGCAATATATTGACGTGCATTTTGTTAAAATAAGCAGTAATACTGATAATCATGTAAATTTATAAGTAATTCTGCGACACAATTTTGGAAATTTTGCGATTTTGTGTCGCAGAATGGTATAATATCCCTTGGGTGATGTAGATATGAAGTTGATTAGGCGTGATTTTTACCTTGACCGGCTTAAGGCTGTTATCGGTACACCTGATATAAAGGTTATTACCGGTGTAAGGCGCTGCGGCAAGTCAAAGCTGATGGAAATGTTTATCAATGATGTCAAAGATACTGTGCCTGACGCAAATGTTATCTGTGTGAATTTTAATTTGCCGCGCTTTGAGTCTGTAATGGAGTACCATGCGCTTTATGACTACATAGAGAAGCATTTCGCTGAGGGAAAACAAAATTTTGTTTTCATTGATGAAGTTCAGATGTGCAAGGGTTTCGAATGGGCTGTCAACTGGCTTCACGCAACTGAACGGTATGATATTTATATCACAGGGTCAAACGCTTTTCTGTTAGGTAATGATCTTGCCACTCTTTTTACGGGAAGAACTTTTGAAATACAGGTGTTTCCTTTTTCTCTGTCTGAATATATGAAGTATTTTGAATTGGAGGACAGCCAAAAAGCGCTTGCGAGTTATATGACAGACGGAGGAATGGCAGGGACTTACGTGTATAAATCACAGCAGGCGCGGTATGATTATCTGTTGAATGTTGTTAATACTCTTATTGTGAGGGATATTCAGCAGAAGCACAAAATCCGCAACGTTCAGTGTATGGACAGATTGTGTGATTATATGATGGACAATGTTTCCAATCTTTTTTCTGCAAGGAATGCCGCAAAGGCGCTCGAACTGCAGTATGGCAATGTTTCAAATAAGACGATTGTGAACTATATTGATTATCTTTGCAATGCTTTTGCGTTTTACAGGGTGCGGAGGTATGATATTCAGGGCAAGAGATATTTATCCAGCACGGACAAGTATTATTTGTGTGACCATGCGTTTCGCTATGCAAAGTTAGGTACAAAAAATATGAATTACGGCAGAATGCTTGAGAATGTAGCCGCTATTGAACTTATGCGTCGTGGGTATGAGGTTTATGCAGGGAAGCTGCAAGGCAAGGAGGTAGATTTTGTGGCATTGAAGCGCAGCGAAAAGCTGTATATTCAAGTTTCAGACGATATCGGCAATGAAAAAACTTTAGAGCGCGAGGCTGCGTCTCTTTTACAGATAAAGGACGCATACCCGAAGCTGATTATTGCAAGGACAGGGCATTCTGAATATCAATATGACGGGGTACGCATTCTTGACGCGGCAGATTGGTTGTGCGGAAGATAACTTGTCCATGTTACAATAAAGACTAGGAGAGGTTACTTCGGGCAGCTTTCTGTTGATGTAAATTTGTGACGAAAAATTGTATATTCACATTACAAAAGAGGACAACATTGTCCTCATTTTTGTATTTTGTGTCAAACTCAAAGTAAGCGCTGTGTTTGTCTTCGACAATGAAATCTTGATGTGCAACAAGGTTGGTTCTAAGTACCCTGCAGCATTTGCCTTGTCTGAATATAATTGAAATGAAAAGAAAGGGAATTTTTACATCTCATTTTTGGGTAAAAATGCGGCAAGCAAAAGAATAAACTTTATAAAATAAGGTAAAATCGTAAAACTTTATAAATATGATGTGTAATTTAGATTATACCCATTTTATGCAGTTGCGCTTTTATTGCTTCAAGCGCTGCCTGAGGTTCGGTTATGCCTTTGACTGCCGTTTCAATGGGGCAGAAGCCTGTTTTGTCGTGGTTGAATATCGCAGGGACAAGTTTGTCGTACTGAATTTTTACACAGCCTCTGTCAAGCGTTGCTTTGGCATCTGTGCTGATTATTGGGGCATAGAGTTCTTTTATGCCGAGCAGCAGGTAGAGAAATGCCGCGCCGTTGCCGATTACTTTGTCTGCGGCTGAGTATTCTGAGTAGTCTCTGCCTGTTTTGTACAGGTCAAGCAACGGTTTTACTCCGCGTGTCGAACTCGTTATTTCTTCTGCGCCGCAGACGAGCGCGCAGGTGTATTTTCCTGTTGCAAGCAGGTCTTTCGCACGGGTGAGGTTATTTGCCATCTGTGTTTTTCTGTGTGAGGAATGGCGCAAGAATCGGGTTGTTTTTTTCCAGTTTTTCCACGCAGTTTTCAAGCAGGTCTCTGATTTTCAGGTGCTGAGGGCATGCCTGTTCGCATTTGCCGCATTTTATGCAGTCGCTTGCGTATGCTGAACTGAGCACAAGGTTGGTATAGTATGTTTCTTCGCTAGAGAATCCGCCTGTGAGTCGCGCGGCGCTGTTGTATATTGTGAAGATTTTTGGAATGAGTATGCCTTTCGGACAGCCTTGCAGGCAGTATTCGCAGCCTGTGCACGGTATTGCGGTCTGTGAATTGATAATTTCTGCGGCTTTTGTCAGAAGTGAGTTGTCTTCTTCTGTCAGAGGCATCATATTTTCAAAGACTTTCATGTTGTCTTCAAGCTGCGCCATGCTGTTCATTCCGGAGAGTACGCGGACAACGCCTTTCTGCTGCGCAGCAAAGCGAAGTGCCCATGCGGCGGGAGATGTGTCCGGCTGTGCGCTTTGGAGCAGTTTTTCAGCGTCTTCCGGTATGTTTGCAAGTGTTCCGCCTTTTACAGGTTCCATAACTGTTACAGGCAGGTTGTATTTCGCAGCAACGTCGAGACATTCTCGTGCGCGGATGCCGTCGGCTTCCATATCTGCATAGTTAACCTGAAGCTGTACGAAGTCGATTTTGTCGGCAAGTTCTGAGAGTATTTCGTCAAAAAGTTCCGGCGAGTCGTGGAAGGAAATGCCGAGTTTTTTGATTTTGCCTTCTGTTTTCTTGCGAAGCACAAGGTCAACTGCGCCTAAATCTTTTGCTTTCGGCCAGACATTGACGCCCATGTTATGAAGCAGGTAGTAGTCAAAATATTCTATGCCGCAGCGCTCAAGCTGACTGTCAAAGATTTCTTCAACTTCTGAAACGTGTCTGAATGTACGAAGCGGCAGTTTTGAGGCAAGCTCAAATTCACTTCTTTCGTGGCGTTCGACAAGCGCTTTGCGTACGGCTTCTTCGCCGTGTGTCCTGTGATATACGTATGCTGTATCGAAGTAACGGAAACCGTGCTCAAGGAACGTATCAAAAAGTTTTTCAATAAGGGGATAGTCGAAGCTTTCAGGGTTTGAAGTGTCCGTAAGCGGAAGTCTCATGCAGCCGAATCCGAAATCTGTCATATTAATCACTCCATCGAGTTTGAGTTTATATGTATGAATGAAAGTTACCACAAAACTGTCCCGATGACAATAAAAAAACGCAGTTTTGACATTTATTTGCGGAAAACGCAGAATAATTAGTATTTTTGCGTGTTTAAAATCTGCAGTTTATGATAACATAAAACAGTAGTTAGAAGATAGAGGGGCTGAAATATGGCAGATAAGAATACTGTAAGCAGAAATACATCGTTCACCGTTCTTTTGGCAGGAGTGCTAATTTTGTGCGCATTTATTCTGCGCCCGTTTTTTAGCGGTATCGCATGGGCTGTGGTGCTGTCAATGTTTGCATTTCCTCTGTATAATGTGCTGCATGAGAAATTGCTTAAAGGGCGTTTTGAAAATGTTTCTGCTTTTGTTGTTTCTGTCGTAATTCTTTTCTTTATGCTGCTTCCTATTTTTCTGATAGTTTTGTTTCTTGCAAAGGAAGCTACCGCCGCTTATGACTCAGTAATTGCAGCCGGAGGTATTATGCCAGTGCTTGAAAATGTATTTAATTGGGCACATTCTCTGCCTGTTATCGGTGAGCGCCTTGGCGATTGGAACAGTATACAATCACAACCGTATTTTTCAGATATGGCTGCAAATCTTTTACAGTGGTTCTCAGGAGTTGCAAAATCACTGTCGCGCAATGTGGTGAATGGGCTGGCCAGATTCATTATGCTGTTTGTGGTTGTTGGGGTTACATCCTTTTATCTGCTTCGCGACGGAGTAAAACTGTCTGATTTCATCAGTGATCTGCTGCCGTTGTCTGAAGACAAGAAATCTGAACTTTTCAGCCGGATGAGAAATATGCTGCGCGCAATAGTGTTTGGAGTGGTTATGACAGGACTTATTCAGGGTATTCTCGGCGGTATAGGCTGGTATATTGTGAAACTGCCGAATCCTATATTATTTGGCTTTATGATGTTTATATGCGGCATGATTCCTATGGTGGGTACACCTGCAGTATGGATCTGGGGAGTTATCTATCTTTTGGCCACCGGTGATAATTTCCATGCGTTTCTGCTGCTTGCATGGAATGCAGGTATTGTGTGTACCGTTGATAATATTGTTCGGCCGTTGTTTATTTCCGGCAGCAGCGATGTAAATATGTTTGTGGTTTTTCTTGGTTTGTTCGGCGGATTGTATCTGTGGGGGTTCATAGGGCTTTTCCTCGGACCCGTAGTGCTTTCTCTAGGCTGGTTTATTCTTGATATTTACCGTAAAAAAATTACGGAACAGCCAATATAATATTATTGCATTATTAGACGGACCTGTAAAACAAGGTCCGTTTTATTCGTTTATAAGTTCATAAGATGCTATTTTTATGTTTGGCGGGTTGCTTTTACACGGAGAAACTAATATAATAGCAATTTGTAAATTGGCATCGGTTGTTGTCGGTGCAGTAACCTTGAGGAGGACGTTTTCATGGAAAATCTTGTTTTACAGCTCGGTCTTGTAATCGCAGCTGCAGTGCTTGCTCTTGTCTATGCATTATATGCAACAGGCAAGATTTCAAGAGCAAAAGTTGACAACGAAAGAGTTGCAGAACTTTCAAGTATTATTCAGAGCGGTGCTATGGCATTCCTTTACAGAGAATACAAATCGCTCATAATCTTCGCAGTTATAGTGGCAGCACTCCTTGCATGGCAGATTGGCTTTGCAAGTGCAGTATGTTTTGTATTCGGTGCATTCTGTTCAGCACTCACCGGCTACATCGGTATGAAAATAGCTACAAAATCAAACGGCAAAACCTCATGTGCAGCTATGAAAGGCATGAACGAAGCACTCAAAGTTGCTTTCACCGGCGGCAGTGTCATGGGTATGACAGTTGTAGGTGTCGGTCTTCTTGGTATTGCAATTGCATACTATTTTACCGGCAATGCGGATGTTATCGTCGCATTTGGTTTTGGAGCATCCTCAATAGCGCTTTTTGCACGTGTCGGCGGCGGTATCTACACGAAAGCTGCTGACGTAGGCGCTGACCTTGTAGGTAAGGTTGAAGCAGGTATTCCTGAAGACGACCCGCGCAACCCTGCTGTTATCGCCGACAACGTTGGTGACAACGTTGGTGATATCGCAGGTATGGGCGCAGACCTTTTTGAATCTTATGTAAACTCTATAATAGCTGCTATGGCTGTAGGCGCAATTGTCATTGATAGAGTTAACGGCGGTATGGCCGGTGCATTCTATCCGCTTTATCTGGCAGCTGTAGGTATCATAGCATCAATCCTTGGTATGGCTTTTGTGCGTGTCAAAAAAGACGGTGATCCGTCCAAAGCACTCAGCACAGGACTTGTTATGACCGGTGTTATTATGATTGCTGCGACATACTTCCTCACTGATAAAGTGTTTGAAGGCAGTCTTACATATTTCTGGGCGGTAGTTTCAGGTGTTGTTTCAGGTATAGCAATTGGCGGAGTAACCGAATACTATACGTCAGATGCTTTCCCAAGCGTCAAGGAAATTGCCGAAGCCTCACAAACAGGTCCTGCGACAAATATTCTTTCAGGTCTCGGTGTTGGAATGAAATCAACGGCCATACCTGTTATCCTTGTCTGCATTGCAGTATGGGCAGGCTTTAAATTCGGCGGTCTCTACGGCATTTCTTGCGCGGCAGTCGGCATGCTTTCAATCACAGGCATGGCTCTTTCAGTTGACGCTTACGGTCCTATTTCAGACAATGCAGGCGGTATTGCCGAAATGGCAGAGCTTCCTGAAGAAGTCCGCAACATCACAGACAAACTTGACGCAGTTGGAAATACAACAGCGGCAGTTGGCAAAGGACTTGCAATTGGTTCTGCCGCTCTTACGGCCCTTGCACTGTTTGTTTCTTATGCGCAGGCAACAAATATTTCTGCTATCGACCTTAAGGATTCATATGTTATGATAGGTCTCTTTATCGGCGGTATGCTTCCTTTTGTATTCAGTGCGCTTGCAATTCAGGCAGTTTCACGCGCAGCTGAAAAAATGATTCAGGAAGTTCGCCGTCAGTTCCGCGAAATCGCAGGAATTATGGAAGGCAAAGCGCGTCCGGAGTATGAGCGTTGCGTTGACATTTCAACAGCAGCTGCGCTTAAAGAAATGGTTATTCCAGGTCTTATGGCAGTTGTAGTTCCTGTTATCGTAGGTGTGGCGTTAGGCCCTGAAGCTCTTGGTGGTCTTCTCGGCGGTTCTATAGTCACCGGTGTTATGATGGCAATCTTTATGTCAAATTCAGGCGGTGCATGGGATAACGCAAAGAAATATATCGAATCGGGACAATACGGCGGCAAGGGCTCCGCTCCTCACGCCGCTGCAGTTGTTGGAGATACCGTTGGCGACCCGTTTAAAGATACCGCAGGTCCCAGCCTCAATATACTCATTAAACTTATGTCTGTTGTCGCAACAGTTCTTGCGCCGCTCTTTATTCGTTAATAAAAGCGTAAAAATCGTAAATTGCGGAGGGATAGGCGACTATCCCTCCGTGTTCTCTAAATGTAAATTGAATTTTAAATGTTGAATTCTGAAGCTAAAATTTGCAAATTAATGTATTTGTATTGCGCTAAAGGAGTTTTTGTCTTTGTCAGAAATTGATGAAATCAAAAGCAGACTTGATATAGTTGAAGTTGTTGGCGATTATGTAAAACTTGTTCGCAAAGGGACGAGATTTTGGGGATGTTGTCCGTTTCATAATGAAAAGACGCCGTCATTTACCGTATCCACGGAAAAACAGAGTTTTCATTGTTTCGGCTGCGGCAAAGGCGGAGATGTGTTCAGTTTTGTTCAAGAGATGGAGCATCTTGATTTTCGTGAAACGCTGGAGAGACTTGCCGAACGTGCAGGTGTAAAACTTCAGCCGAAAAGCGGAAATTTTGCAGATACTAAAGTTAAAAAGAATATCCTTGCAGATGCACAGGAGTTTTTTAGAAAATCATACGACACGCCGGGCGCAAGCGCAGCTAGAGCATATCTTGACAGAAGAAACATCAGTTATGAAACTGCTGCTGCTTTTGGTATAGGATGGGCGCCGGATAGTTGGAATAGTCTCTCTTCTGTGCTTCTGACAAAGGGGTATAAAGAAAAAGAGCTTATAGACAGCGGACTGACCTCGCAAGGCAATAAAGGTATTTATGACCGTTTTCGAGGTCGCGTGATGTTTCCGATATACAATGTATCTGACAAGCTCATTGGATTTGGCGGTCGTGCAATCGCAGGTGAAGATGCAAAATATCTTAACAGTCCTGAGAGTGATATATTTAATAAAAGAAATAATCTTTATCTGCTTAACAAAGCGAAATTGGAAATGCACCGCGTTAATTCCGCAATACTTGTCGAAGGATATATGGATGCCATACGGTGTCATCTCTGCGGATTTACCAATACAGTAGCGTCTTTGGGTACTGCGCTTACCGAACAGCAGGCTGTGCTTATTAAAAGAATGACTGATTTATGCTATATATGTTACGATTCAGATGCTGCAGGCCAGGAAGCTGCTTTGCGCGGAATGTATATACTTCAGAAATACGGTATATCTGTAAGGGTTGTGAAACTTGAAGGCGGAAAAGACCCTGATGAAATTTTGCAGCTTGACAATGGCAATGAATATTTTAAACAAGCACTTGATGAATCGCTTCCGCTGCCTGTGTATCACGCATCTATTGTTGCAGCTCTGCAGGATGATCCTGAAAGAGCTTCCGCTGCCAGAGAGCGGTTTCTTGAGGGACTTGCCTCTCTTTCAATTTTTGAACTGCAGCCGTATGTTGACAAAGTAGCGCAGACACTGGGTGTGCTCAGACATGAACTGGAAAATGAAATCAACGCGCATAAAGAAATTGTGCGGGGAAAAGAACTTAAACAGGTTCATGAATATACTGCTTTTGAAACAAAGAAAGAAAGCAGATGTGATGACAGGGAGTTAATGTTCTGCAGTTTATTATGGAACAACGATAAATTGAGAATGCGTTATAAGCTTTCTGATGTGATACACTTTATCAGTAATGAAACGGTGCAGAATATACTGACCGCACTGTTTTCCGGAGAGAGCAAAGAAGATTTGGAACTGCGTTGGAAACGGTTGGGTGACAACAGTTGTCTTGCTGTCATAGCAGGCGGTGATGCATTGCTTGACAGTGAAACTGAAGATGTGGCTCTTGCTGACAGACTTCTTCGTGAACTCAGAAGAAAAACTGCGGAAAGCAGAATCAGGACAATTAATGGCAAAATGATAAAAGGTGAAGCAACGGCTGAGGAAATAAAAGAGCATTTTGAACTTGTAAAATACATTAAGGGAGGCGCACCCATAAAATGACCGGAAAAACTAAACCAGAAACACAGAAGACAAAGGCCCAAGCAAAAAAGATGGGTAAAGGAGCTGCAGTACATGAAAGCAGTAAAAGCAAATCTGCCGAAGAAAACAGAGAGGTAAATACGGAGACAGTATACGCTGTTGAAACCGCAGAGGTAAAAAAGAAAGCAGTCTCACGGAAAGGTGCCGCTAAGACAGAAAATGTATCTGCAGAGGCGGAAAAGGCTGAAAAAGCCAGAAAAGTTAAAAAAACAGAAAAAACTGTAAAAGCAGAAAAGCAGAAAAAACTATCCGTAAAAGAGACTGTTGTTAATGATGTGGAAACTGATAAAGCAGAAAAAAATGCTGAACCTGAGAAGGGTTCCGGCAAAAAGAGTGCTGTAAAATCTGCAAAAAAGGTTAAGACTGAAAAAAAACCTAAAGCAGAAAAGGTCTCCAAAACATTAAAAGAAACAGAAGAAAAAACAGTTGTAGCTAAACAGGAAAAGAAAAAAACATCTAAAAAAGAAGCAAAAGATGTCGAAAAAACTGAATCAAAAGATATTCAGTCTGCTGAAACGCAGCCTGTCAAAAAGACAAAGAAAACTGCAACAAAAGAAAAAAAAGAAACTGGGAAGGTAACAAAGCCTGAAGATATACAACAGCCAAAACTCGAAGTTGAAGAAGCTGCGCCTGAAACTACCAATGCTGAAAATGATACAGAGATAATAGCAGCAGAGGATACTTCATCCATTCTTGCTGAAGTTCATAAGCAGATTGCTTCTGAAACACAGTCGGTCAACCAAATGCATAAGTCTAAAGTTGACGAAGATGAAGAAGTGGACCTTAGTTTAGCATTTGTGATGGATAAAGGCAGTGAAGATCCTGAAGACTTACCGTCCGGAATTCAGGAAATTTTGACAGAAGACAGTGCAAACGAATATACTGCATATATAGAAAGTGTCAGAGAGATCCTTCACGAAGGTCGTGAAAAAGGTTATATGACCTATGATGACCTTGAAAAACATTTGCCAAAAGATTTCCTGACTCCTGAGGTTATTGATAATCTCTACACCAACCTTATGGAACTCGGTGTAGACGTTCTTGAAGAGGCAAAAAACAAAGATATTGACGGAGAGGCAATGCCAGAGGTTGAAGCAGCAGACGACCTTGGCGACCTTGAAGAACTTCCTCTTTCAGACCCTGTCAGAATGTATTTGCGGGAAATAGGCAAAATCGACCTCTTGAAACCCGAACAGGAAGTAGAACTTGCCAAGGGCGTTGAGGCCGGCGAAACAGCCTGTAAGGATAAGCTGGTTGAAGCTAATCTCAGACTTGTTGTCAGTATAGCCAAAAAGTACATAGGACGCGGCATGCTGTTTCTCGATCTTATTCAGGAAGGCAATTTGGGCCTTATTCGTGCCGTTGAAAAATTTGACTACCGAAAAGGTTACAAGTTCAGTACATATGCTACATGGTGGATTCGCCAGGCAATTACGCGCGCAATAGCCGACCAGGCAAGGACAATACGTATTCCTGTCCACATGGTTGAAACCATCAACAAACTTGTACGTATTTCGCGTCAGCTTGTACAGGAACTCGGGCGTGAAGCTACAGCAGA
This sequence comes from Synergistaceae bacterium, assembly GCA_045642025.1. Taxonomy (GTDB): domain Bacteria; phylum Synergistota; class Synergistia; order Synergistales; family Synergistaceae; genus Equadaptatus. The sequence goes on along the minus strand of JAZUIB010000006.1, from coordinate 14,944 downwards.
AGAAATTGCCGCGAGAATGGAAATTCCTTCAGACAGAGTTGAAGAAATTCAGAGAATAGCACAGGAGCCTGTGTCGCTTGAAACTCCTATCGGTGAAGAGGAAGACAGCCAGTTGGGTGATTTCTTGGAGGATAAAGAACTGCCAAGCCCAGAAGAAGCGGCGGCTACACAAATTCTCCGTGAGCAGCTTGAGGCTATGCTTGATGATCTTACAGAAAGAGAAAGCGAAGTCCTTCGTTTGCGTTTCGGACTGGAAGATGGTCATGCGCATACACTTGAAGAGGTAGGCCGACGTTTTGGGGTTACACGAGAACGTATTCGCCAGATTGAAGCAAAGGCACTTCGTAAACTTCGTCATCCGAGCCGCAGTAAAAAACTTAAAGATTTTCTTGAATAATTTTAATGCCGCTGAAAAGCGGCATTAAAATATTTAACAAATGATATAATTTATTAGGATATAGAAATGGAGGTTCGTTGTATGCTAAAAAAAATTGCTGTTCTTACAAGCGGGGGAGATGCACCCGGAATGAATGCTGCAATTCGGTCTGTTGTACGTACCGCGCGTTACAACAATTTTGAGGTTGTTGGTATTATGAACGGCTATCAGGGGTTACTTGATGAAGATTTCAGACCGATGTCCTTGGGCTCTGTCGGTGGGATTCTGCTCCACGGAGGCACCATTTTACGCACTGCTCGCTGTATGGAATTCACAAAACCGGAAGGCATGAACAGCGCAGTTGAAATTCTCAAAAAAAATGAAATAGATGCTCTTATTGTTATAGGCGGCGACGGTTCCTTTCACGGCGCTAAAGGACTTGCAGACCGTGGCGTAAAAGTCGCCGGAGTGCCTGCCACCATAGATAACGACATGGGCGGAACGGATTACACCATAGGCTTTGATACTGCCTGCAACACCGCGCTTGAATGTGTAGCGCGCCTGAGAGACACAGCATCAAGCCATGACAGACTGTTTATAGTTGAAGTCATGGGAAGAAACGCGGGATATATAGCGCTTGAGACAGGAATAGCGTGCGGCGCCGAATATATCGTTATTCCGGAAAAACCGATTGACATTGAACATATATGCAAAAAAATCGACTATGCCAAAAAACGCGGCAAAAGCCATTCAATCATCATCACAGCCGAAGGCGCGATTTCAGCACAGGTGCTTGCAGGCGAAATCAAAAGCAGAGTACCCTACGACCCGAGAGTTGTGATATTGGGACATCTGCTGCGCGGAGGCGCGCCTACCTGTCTTGATGCCACAATGGCAGCCCGTATAGGTGCTGCGGCTGTTATGGGACTGCTTGACGGGAATGCGGGCTTTATGGTCGGAGTTGTGCATAATAAAATTGAGATTTCACCGCTTGAAAGGGCATGGAAAGAAAAAAAAGCAATCAATGATGAAGATATGAGACTTCTTAGTATCCTTAGCATTTAAGTTTATTTATCATTAAAAAATCATCGGTTAACCGATGATTTTTTAATGGAAACAAAAAAGTACCGCCGAAACAAACGGCGACACCTTTTATAAAAAAAGTACCACCGAAAAAGCATCGGCGGTACGCGCGTTCGTTATTAGGCTGTAAGTGCTTTGACTTTTGCAGCCATTCCTGCTTTGCGGCGTGCTGCGGTATTACGGTGTACGACACCTTTTACTACCGCTTTGTCAAGAACTCCCTGTGCAAGGTTGAAGCGTTTGGTTGCAAGATCAACGTCTTTTGCTTCTACTGCATCAAGAACTTTTTTGACAGCGTTTTTGCAGCGCGTTTTCCAGAAACGGTTGTATATGCGGTTTCTTTCTGCGATGAGAACGCGTTTTTTTGCTGATTTGTTGTTGGGCATGCCGTTACACCTCCTTTAGGTAATACCTTTATTTTTGCAGACGACGGATATATTACCATAAATATAGTGGTTTTGGCAACTGTTATTTGCAATTTAGAATAATTTCTGTTAAAATTCCTTCTGCCAGCGGCATAAGCAAAGATTTTTCTTGCCGTAACGGCATTGTTATGGTATATTCTACAAGTTGCATTTCAAATGATACCACAGTTATCTGCTCATAGATAATGTAAGCACGGGAGGTGTAGTCTGTGAAACGTACATATCAGCCGCATAATACCAGACGCAAACGCGCAATGGGTTTCCTAGTTCGTTCAGCATCAGCAAGCGGACGCCGCATTCTGAGAAACCGTCGTCGCAAAGGCAGAGCACGTCTCGCCGTCTAATTTTGTTGTGAAGTTCGGATTCTCGTCTGAAGCCCATCTAAAAAGCCCAGGACAGTTTGATTTCGTTTTTCGCACCGGACGTCGTCAAACCGGCGGGCTGGTGCGATTATTATTTTTGGATAATTGTAATGGTCAGACGAAATTTGGCGTTACAGTCAGTAAAAAGATCGCGAATGCGGTCAAACGCGTAAGAGGCCGTCGGATACTCAGAGAGTCTTTGAGACGCCTCAGACCGTGGACAAGAGAAAACTGCTGGATAGTTGTTTCGCTGCGTGATACGGCACTTATGTGTTCGGCAAAAGATGTGTATTATGATATTGCGTGTCTTATGGATAAAGCCGGACTTATGAGAGAAGACTGGCCAGGCGCAGACTGGAATGCAGACTGTAAGGATGAAGATTAAGGAAATTCCTGCAAAAAGCGTCGTTTTTTTTGTCCGAATTTACCGTACGGCAATTTCACCGCTTCTCGGCGGCGGAAAATGCCGTTTTTATCCCACCTGTTCTGAATATGCCATACTGGCATTTGAGCAATATGGTTTTTTGCTGGGTTTTTTGCTTTCAGCGCGCAGGCTGTTGCGTTGTGGACCGTGGGGTAAGTGCGGATATGACCCTCTTCCCAACAGGGAGGAACTTCAAAGGATTTGGTTTGGAAGACTCTTTAAACCTCGAAAGGATGGATGATTTATGGGAGCACTATGGCATGGAGCAGAAAATCTGCTTAAACTCTTTCTCGAACAATTTTACAGCCTGACTGGTTCTTATGGCTGTGCTATTGTTATTTTGACTGTGCTTATCAGGCTGCTGCTTTATCCGCTTAACAAAAAGCAGATGATAAGTATGCAGGCTATGCAGAAAATACAGCCGAGATTAAAAATGCTGCAGGAAAAATATGCAGATGACAAACAGAAACTCGGAGAAGAAACAATGCGCCTGTACAAAGAGTACAAGGTTAATCCTATGGCAGGATGTATGCCTATGCTTGTTCAGTTGCCTATTCTTATACTGCTTTTCCAGGTGCTGAGAAAACATAACTTTGGCGACGCGACATTTCTTGGAATATTTAAACTTGGTTCTACCGCAATAAACGGCATCTGCCTAGCATGCAGCGGTACAGGTTCGGAGAAGATGATGGTTGCTTTCAAAGCTATTTTTGCCAATCCTGCCGGTCTTGCCAATGTTTCCATGTATATAGGCAACATTATTCTTCTGCTCTCAATAATAATTCTTACTTGGGCACAGCAGAAAATGACAGCTGGTGATAACCCTCAGATGGCAACAATGAATACAATTATGCCGATTTTTATGGGTTGGATATGCCTTTCTATGCCTGGTGGCGTTATGATTTACTGGGGATTGTCGACACTTTTCGGAGTTGTTCAGCAATATTATGTAATGAAAAATGCCAAACTTGAGATGGCGAACAAACCTGCGCTGCATAAAAACAAACCCACAACAGAAGTCGTTGAGGAAGATGATGACGATGAATATGAATGGGTTGAAATAGAAGACGACGAAGAATAGGTAGATAATTATGGATAAATTTCGTGAACAGATTCCTATGCCAGAGACAGAGAGTAAGATTTTTGAATGTTCTTCAGAAGAGGAAGCAAAACAGAAAGCAGCAGAATTTTGGGGTATACAGCCTGAGGACATAGAGACAGAGATTCTTTCAGAAGATAAGAAACTTTTCGGTCTGCTGGGCAAAACTTTCAGAGTTGAAGCTAAGACAATTGCTCCTCTTTCATACATACAGTCATGCTATTTCGTAAATGAAATACTTGAAAAAATGGATGTTGATTTAGTCCCAGAGCTTGAAGAAGACGGTATTGTCAATCTTGTTGGTGATGACCAAGGTGTGATAATCGGTCGTTACGGTGAAACGCTGAAAGCACTCGAATATCTTACGAATCTTGTATGCCATGATGATCTCTCGACACGCCGTATACGCTTTGACTGCGGAGGCTACAGAGACAAAAGAACTCACATCCTCACACGTCTTGCAATTTCACTTGCGCGTGATGTTGTAAGAAAAGGCGAGGCTGTAACTCTTGAACCGATGACAAGCTGGGAACGCCGTGTCGTTCACCTTGCGCTTCGCGATAATAGCGAAGTTGAGACTAAATCTGTAGGCGAAGACCCGTCGAGACGTGTAACAATTTGTCCGGCAGGTGCAACCAAACACATGTCACGCAGACATCGCCGCTAAGAATGTACCCTGTATTTTTCAGATTTTTTGTTTTTGAAGCCCGCAGCTATTACGTGCTGTGGGCTTTTGCATTATTGTTATTTTTATATATGGCATTAAAACGCTGCACAGTAAAATATGGTTTTGAATACCAAGATGTATTTCCGATACTGATTACAGTTTACTGCTTTGGAATTATCGGTGCGTTGGTTGGATCGGTCATTGAGAAACTTCCGTTCGTAGTGTTCGACAAAGCTTCGGTAGGAATTCTTCTGCACGGTGGAACTTCATCTGGATTTGGTATTTTATGCGGCGGACTTGCAGGGAGTTACAGACTGCACAGAAAAAAAATGGCTTTAGGTAGATTTGCTGATGCAGTTTCTTTGCCGCTTGCAATTATGCTGTCTGCAGGACGGGTTGGTTGTTTTCTTGGGGGGTGTTGTAGAGGAATTATAGTGCAGAACAGTATTTTTGCTCTGCATTTTCCGCAGGACTTGCCCGGTATATACCATTTTCCGTCACAGCCGCTTGAAATTACAGCAGCAGCCATGATTGCGGCAATTATATACATGATAGAAAAAAAATATATCGGACGTTATAAAAGCGGATTACTGTTTGCGCTGTTTCTTTTGCTGTATGGAGCATTTAGGACAGCAGCCGATATTTTCCGCGAACAATCTGCGGATACTGCATTCAAAAGCGGTGAAATACTTGCTGTGACAGCAGTAGTTGCCGGATTATTCTGGTTGCTGAAATGTCTGAAAACTGCTGCAAAACAAAAATAGGTGTATGTAAACCATAATCAGTAAAATTACTATGGTGTATCAGCAATTTTTTGATTATTATCTATCCATCAAGCATGGCAGAAATAGTGAGCCGTTACGTATGGACAAACAGAAAGGATGTATAAAATGAACGGAAACGAAGAAACAAAAATTACTGAACTTGAACAGGAAATCGCCTCTCTCAAACGAGCTCTTGCCGAAAGAACTAAAGAAGTGAAAAAAAAGACACCTGTTGATTTTGGGAAAATGGCTGCTGAATTAAACGAAGGTACGGGAAAACTGATAAAGAATGTAACGCCAGCGGCTAAAGAAACTGCAGAAAAGGTAAGCAGTAAAATAAAAGAACGCCCGTTTGTTTCAGTATGCGCGGCACTTGGGGCAGGGATTTTGATCGCGGGGCTTTCAAAACGCAAAAAAGATAAGTAGTACGGCAGTAAATATGATAAAATAAAGAGCGATTTATAAGGAGGGTGATTCTTATGACAGAGGCTAACGGAGCAGTTATTAAAATTGATGAACTGAAAGAAGAAATTAATGAGCTTAAAGAAGAAATTGCCGAAAAAACAGCTGAAATAACAGAAAATGCTGCTGTTAACTGTGACAAACTCAAAGAAACATTCGACGAAAAAACATTAGATTTTATTGAATATATAAAACCGTATCTTGAAGAAAGCAAAAAGAAAACAGAAGAAGTAGCAGCACAGCTTGGCGAAAACATTAAAGAACATCCGCTGATGGCCGTAGGCATAGCTTTTACGGCAGGGCTTGTTCTCTCACAGCTTTTTGGCCGCCGCAGGTAAAAGATTATGAAATCACTTTCAGAAATTGTACTTAATTTCTTTGAACTGCTTGAAGCAGAAGGCAGACTGTTCAGAGAAAAAACAATCTCTGCAGGCGCAGGCATTGTTTCAATCCTTATCGGTGGATTGTTTCTTCTTGCAGCCTGTATTATTGCATCTGCTGCAGCATATATATATCTATCCAGCCTGTACGGACAGATTGCAGCTATGCTGACAATATCAGCTGCTTTGGCGTTAATCGGAATTATACTTATTGCCTCAGGCAAAAGGTAAGGGAAATGTCATCTTTACAGGAACGCGCACTTATTGAGGCAAAGCAAAAATTTGAGCAGTCAGTAAACGAATTCGGGCCTCTGCAGTTTATGAAAGAGCATCCTTTTTCAGTAACAGGAATAGCAGCGGTCGTTGGTTTCATTGTTGGTTTGGCTGATGTGTCTGCATTGAATGCAATTGTGCTTTCATATCCTGTAAAAGGACTGATCAAGCGCTGTCTGAAAAGGTGATATTATTCTGACGACATTAAATCTGCCTTGACATAAACTCAATTGAAAGGTATACTCTCTTGTCGTGGCGGCATAGCCAAGCGGTAAGGCAGAGGACTGCAAATCCTTTATCCCCAGTTCGATTCTGGGTGCCGCCTCCATAATGAAAAATAAACGCGCAGACTTTAAGTTTGCGCGTTTTTGTTTTGCGGCATAACTATTTTTTCACCTGTAAAATATAATTTTCAATCTCCATAAAATCTCCACATAAATGTCATATTATTACCATGATTTAAGATTAGTATGTATGTCAACGAAAGCAAATCCCATACATCCATAAGGAGGATACAGAGATGAAAAAGAAGATAATCACATCAATCCTAACACTGGCACTTTTGGTTTCATGCACGGCAGCTTTTGCCGCAACAGCAAATCCGAAGGCATGCCGCGGGCAGAAATCCGGACACAGACAGTACGGCATTCACAAAATGAAACGCAATATGTCTCCGGAAGACAAGGCACAGTTCAGCAAACTTCGCACGCTGGGTAAAGAACTCAGAGAAGAGATGAAGAAAGAAAACCCGGACAAGACGAAAGCGATGTCATTGAAAAAACAGATTGCTGACATCCGCTGCGAAATGTCACAGAAACGTTTCGAGAAAATGCTTGATAATCCGAAATTCGGGAAGCATCACAAGAAACTGCCAGAAGCGCAGAAAGCACGTTTTATGAAAATGCACGAACTTCGCAAAGCAATGTGTGAGGAGTTCTGGAAAGAACAGCCGGACAAAGAAAAGCTCATGCAGTTGAACAAAGAAATGCTTGAACTGAAAAAAGAAGCCTCACTTGAACACTTTAAAACAAGACTCGACAATCCGAAAAAAGGCGGCAAAGGCTGTAAAAAACACAGCAGAGCCGCTCACGGACGTCATCACAGAGGGCATCATGGCTTTGACAGAATGCGCGGCTGTCCCGTATTAGGGGAATTCTAAAAAATATATACGGCGGGGCATTTTACCCCGCCGTATTGTGGTAAAATTAACAGCAAAGGGGAGACTGAGATGAAGATACTGGTAGTGGAAGACGAAAGAGCTATAGCAGAAGTCGAAAAGGCATATATGGAAAAAGACGGATACACTGTTGATATAGCTGCAGACGGACTTTCCGGTCTTTCGATGTTTTCGGAAGGTGAATATGATCTTGTTATTCTTGACCTCATGCTTCCGGGAATGTCTGGCGTTGATGTTTGCCGAATGATACGCGAAAAATCTCAGGTCCCCATAATTATGGTTACGGCACGAAGTGGGGAAGATGATGTTGTTTCAGGCCTGGACGCCGGCGCCTCTGACTATGTGGTGAAACCCTTCAGCCCGAGAGTACTAATGGCAAGAGTCCGTGCCAACACAAGAAAAGACAGCGATATCACTTCATCAAAGATTATTCATATTGGCGATGCACTTGCAATTGATATCAAAAACTACACCGTCACCAAAAACGGCACAGAAATTCCATTTACCAGAAACGAATTTATGATTTTTTCAAAAATGGCTGCAAAACCTGAAAAAATATGGAGCAGAGACGATATTATCACACAGGCTCTCGGTTACGAATATGACGGCTTTGAACGTTCGATCGACAGCTACATTAAAAATATAAGAAAAAAACTTGCTGACCCTGAGCATGAAAACGGCTACATCAAAACTGTACACGGTTTTGGCTATAAGGTATCACAGTAATGAAAAATTCACTGAGATCAAAACTGCTTTTTCAGTTTACGACACTTGTTTTGATATGTATGCTGGTTATTCCGTCATTTATCGGCTGGCAGATGAACAGACAATTCCGCAAATACAGTTCCGAACGTTTTGAGGAAGACAGAGAACAACTTGTTAAAACACTTGAAAAAAGTTTTGCGGAGGGGCGTAACGGAACAGATGTAACATCAGACATGCTCCGCTGGCCTATAGCAGAAGTGACAGTTTACAACAGCAACGGCACGAAAATCTATGAAGTAAAACACATTTCCCGCCGCAAACGTGCCGGAAATACTCAAAAGAGCAATAAAAATAAAATCCGCACTCTGGCTGAAGATTTACATTCAAAAACCGGCGAAAAAACTGGAAAAGTAATATTTGAAGTAGTGCCGTTCAAACTCAGCAGAGAAGGTTTTTTACTCAGGAGATTTCAGCAAAATCTTGAAATATGGATAGCGGTAATGCTTGTACTATCGGCCTTCTTTGCAATTTTTATGACAGAGAGAATAATACGGCCTGTGCTTGCGGCAGCAAAACGTGCGGAACTTATCAGCAAAGGATATTTTCCGGCAGAAAAAAGCAAAGAATCTGACATAAAAGAAATACAGGCACTTACGGATAGCGTTGACAGACTGGGAAATGAACTTGCCGAACAAGAAAATTTGCGCAAACGTCTAATGAGCGATATCGCTCATGAACTACGCAACCCCGTCACTGTCATAAAAGCTCACCTTGAAGCCATCGAAGACGGAATATGGGAACCAACACCGGAAAGAATAGCTCTTACAATCTCTGAAATAGATCGCCTCTCACTACTGATCAAAGAGGTTGAAAAATTGACTACAATAGAAAAAACGGGAAACGGTCTTATCCTGACACAGACGAACCTTGCCCATCTTGCGGAAAAGTGCGCGCTTACCTTTACCCCGCTTTTTGAAAACAAAGGAGTAAAACTGACAATAGAAACGGATAAAGATGTCATGCTTGCGCTTGACCCCGCAAAAATTCGACAGGTAGTTGAGAATTTGCTCTCAAACGCGCTGCGTTATACAGATAAAGGCGGCATAGTACAATTATCGCTTAAAAAAAATAACAGAGAAATATTGCTGTCGGTAAAAGACAGCGGCATAGGAATAGCAGATGAAGATTTGCCAAATATATTTGAACGTTTTTATCGCACGGATAAATCCCGTACGCGTGAGAGCGGGGGCATGGGTATAGGACTTGCGGTTGTCAAAGCAATCATCGAAGCTCACGGCGCGAAAATTTACGCAGAAAGCAAAGAAGGACAAGGAAGCACATTTATTGTTAAATTTCCTCTGGCAGTATAATTCTATGAATAAAATAAAATTCTAAAAGGACTGGGAGAAGCGCATGAAAAAGAAATTAATTGTTGCCGTGATTATGGTGATTGCATCTGCTGCAATGTCATCAGCCACAGAATTTACACTTTCTGACTGTGTCGAGACAGCACTTAAAAATCACCCTGACCTTGCGGCCTCGTCGGCAAGAATTGAATCCGCAACAGCGACAATCGGTCAGGCAAAAGCCGGCACACACACGCAGATGGATTTGAGCGGAAGCTATACCAGAGGCGGCAGCATAACAGGTGAGGCCGGTTCTTACGGCAATTACAACACAGGATTTTCACTTTCACAACTGCTTACGGACTCCGGAAAATCAAACCTGAGAATTAAAAAAGCGCAACAGAACACAGCTGCAGCAAAAGACGATCTTGCAGAAAAACGCAACGATATAATCTGCAACGTTTCCGATGCCTACTACAGCGTTAACTTGGCTTCACGTGAATGTCATGTTGCGCAGAGACGTTACGATAACTATAAAAAACGTCTTAAATGGGCAGAAGCATACTACAAAGCAGGTAAAAAGCCCAAAATTGAAGTCACAAGAGCCGAAGCGGACTTCGCAAGCGCAAAACTTACACTTATAACAGCAAAAACGGCAGCGCAGGTTGCAAAAGCTGAACTCGCGTCTTCGATGGGCGATGCCAAAATGACAGTGCCTACGCTGAAAGATGAACTTGATTACGAAGATTGGACTATAACGGAAGACGAAGCAATACAACTCGCACTGACAAACAGACCCGAACTGCTTTCAAAAACAAAACGCATAGACGCGGCAAAAACTGAAATAGGAATTCAGCAGAAAGGCATGTCGCCCGAAATATCGCTTGGCGGCGGTTATTCACTTTCTGGAAGTTCCTTCTTTGAAGACAGAGATTGGAACGCAAGAATTATGGTTTCTCTGCCTATTCTTGACGGAGGAGCGACAAACAGCAGGGTTGCACAGGCAAAAGCAGACCTTAAAGCCTCAGAAGCAGAACGACAGTCACTTGAAAACAACGTAGTGCTTGAAGTTCGTACAGCCTGGCAGAATATGGTAAAGGCAAAAGAAAGCATAGTTTCTGCCATGGAAGCAGAACGCAAAGAAAAAGCAAACTACGAACTTGCAGAAAAACGCTACCAGGCAGGAGTAGGCAACAGTCTTGAAATATCAGATGCTGTTGACAGCTATGCACTTGCAGAGACAACAACAATACGCGCACTCTACAACGCCAAAAATTCACAGATTGCACTGTTTAAAGCAATAGGGGGCAGAAAATAATGAAAATCAGCAGAAAAAAAATAATTCTGATATTGGCTGTTATAATTGCCATATTTGTGGCAGTCAGCTTTATCGGAGGCAAAAAACAGCAGGATAACTTATACAGAACTGCAGGTGTACGCAAAGCAGACCTTCGTTCTGTCATTTCTGCTACAGGTACACTGAAAGCTACGGAAACAGTTGACGTAGGTACGCAGATATCAGGGAAAATCGTAGAACTTCATGTTGATTACAACAGTGTAGTCAAAAAAGGACAGCTGATTGCAAAAATGGATTCCTCAACCCAGGCAACAGATATGCTTGCGGCACAGGCAAACTATCTTGCGGCGCGGGCAGATCTCCAGTCAAGCCTTGCACAGCTTGAAAAAGCAGAAAAAGACTACAAACGCTCAAAAGAGCTGGCAAATCAGGACCTTATCGCAAAAAGCGAACTTGACACAGCAGTCAGCGCGCTCAAAACAGCAAAAGCAGGAGTAGAAGTTTCAAAAGCAAAAATAAATCAAACACAGCAGAGTTACAACAAAACAAAAATTACACTCGGTTACACATACATCTATGCACCTGTTGATGGTGTAGTCGTAGCCAAAAACGTTGAAGAAGGACAGACCGTAGCAGCAAGCTACTCAACTCCGAGTATAGTTGAAATTGCGCGCGATCTTACAAAAATGCAGGTTGAAATCCGCGTTGACGAGGCGGACATAGGCAACGTCAAGGACGGGCAGAATGCTGAATTTACGGTTGACTCATTCCCTGAGAGAAAATATTTCGGTAAAGTTACGCAGATACGTCTCTCGCCGACCACCACAGATAATGTTGTAACTTACACTGTTGTTGCAGACGTTGACAACGACGATCTGTCGCTGCTCCCCGGTATGTCGGCAAACGTATCGCTTATACTCCAAGAAACAAAAGACACACTCTCAATACCAAATAGTGCTTTTCGCTTCAAACCGATAAACAAGAACAAAAAATCCAATTCCGGCAGAGAAATGGGTGGTATCTTGCGCCCGAAAGCAATAGTGGCTGAAATTACAACCCCGTCTGTTTATGTGCTTGAAAACGGCAACCCGGTTGAACGTGAAGTCGAAAAAGGCATCACAGACGGAGAACGCACGGAAATCAAAAAGGGGCTTAAAGAGGGCGAACGCGTCATAACCGGAGTAAACCTCAAAAAAGAAGGGTAAGAGATGGCTCTTGTTGAAGTAAAAGACATAAAAAAAAGCTTTATGCTCGGCGAAGACCCGATTGAAATTCTGCACGGCGTCAACCTCAGCGTTGAACGCGGCGAATTTGTCGCAATGATGGGACCCTCGGGCAGCGGAAAATCAACGACGATGAACATACTTGCCTGTCTTGACACGCCTACCTCAGGCACCTACATACTCGACGGGCAGAACGTGGAACATCTTGACCCAGACCGGCTTGCCGAAATACGCAACGCAAAAATAGGCTTTGTCTTTCAGGGGTTTAATCTGCTGAAAAAAACCAGCGCGCTTGAAAACGTGGAACTTCCGCTGCTTTACGCCGGAGTTGAAAAAGAAGAACGCAGAAAACGCGCAAAACAGGTGCTTACGGACATGGGGCTGGAAGACAGAATATATCACGAACCGATGCAGCTTTCCGGCGGACAGCAGCAGCGTGTGGCAATAGCGCGCGGAATAGTCAACAAGGCGCCCATACTTATGGCTGACGAACCTACAGGAAACCTTGACACCAAAACAAGCGATGAAATTATGGCGCTCTTCTGCGAACTCAACGAAAAAGAGGGCATAACGATAATACTTGTAACGCATGAACCCGACGTTGCGGCATACGCCAAGCGCATACTCCATTTCCGCGACGGAGTCATAATGGACGACATAATAAACACAGAGAGGAGGGCATGGAAATGATAGCCGGAGAAGAAATACTTCGAAGCGCTCTTAAATCGCTGCGCAGAAACAAATCAAGCTCCATGCTCACCACGCTCGGAATAGCGATAGGCGTCGGGGCTGTTATAGCCGCTTTCGCAATCGGACAGGGCGCCAACAAAATGATAGATGAACAGATAGCCGCCTTCGGAAGCAACTTTATCATGGTATTTTCGCAGCGTTCAGGCAGTTCCTCGCAAGGTAACATACACTATATCACCGTAGACGATGCAAATGCCATTGAAAAAAACGTATCTGGTGTAGACGCGCTTGCACCGCTTGTTAACGCACAGGTAACCGTAGTCTACGGTAACACGAACTGGACAACCTCATTAATAGGCAGCAATGCTAACTACACTTATGTGCAGAGTCGCGTAATAGCCAAAGGACGCGACATAGTGGACAGCGATGTGCATCAGGGAACAAAAGTTGCTGTTATAGGGCAAACCGTTGCAGAAAAACTCTTTAGAGAAGAAAGTCCTCTCAGAAAAAACATACGCATCAACAAAATACCGTTTAGAATAGTTGGAGTGTACGAGCAAAAAGGACAGTCGTACATAGGCGGCGACCAGGACGACATAATACTGATTCCCATTACCACAGCGCAGAAAAGAATTATCAGAAAGCGCGGCAGCGTGGACAGAATACAGAGCATCTACATACAGGGTGTGTCTATGGAAGCGCTTGACTACATACAGTCTGAAACAGAAGCCTTGCTTCGCGAGTTGCACAAAATCGGGAAAGGCGAACCGGACGACTTCTCGGTGCGCAATATATCACAAATGCTTGAAGCGCGTAAAAAAACGACCTCGATAATGTCCCTGCTGCTCGCGGCGATAGCGTGTATCTCGCTTGTTGTCGGCGGTATAGGAATTATGAACATAATGCTGGTATCCGTAACGGAACGCACAAAAGAAATTGGTGTACGAATGGCTGTAGGTGCGAAAATGGGCGATATACGCACACAGTTCCTTCTCGAAGCAGTTGTGCTCTCGAACATAGGAGGGTTCATTGGAATACTCTGCGGAATAGCAACTGGTTTTGGGTTTGCCACCATCACGCAGGCGCCGCCGATATTCTCAATCCCTTCTATACTGCTTGCTTTCATATTCTCAGGCGTGGTCGGCGTCGGTTTCGGTTACTATCCGGCATACAAGGCATCGCTCTTAAACCCGATAGACGCGCTGAAATACGAATAGAATATCTGCTGAAAGCAGCAAACCAACAGGCATACAGTGCCGATAAAGCCGGCGTTTTGTGCAAAAATATCAAAAAAAAAAATTACTGAATTATCTCTACGGAATGTTCTTCATTGGAAATCAAATTAAATTTTAAACTGGAACATATATTTGTTGCATAGTAACGGCACGACTACTTGGTATCCGGTGGTGTTAATTCATAACAACAGAAAAAGCACCTCAGCATTTAGCTGAGGTGCTTTTATATATTTCCGTATATCTCCATTGCGAACAATCGAATCGGCAATTTATAAAAAATTAGGATAACACTCGTATCTCGTTTAGGAAAACAGGAAACCGCTCAATACTTCGCTCAGGATAACAGCAAAATCATTAAAGCCTTTGCTGAGTGAGAGAAGCGAACGGTCTGCTGCGTAAACGCAGTGAACGTTTTCCTAAGCGAGATACGAGCGCCCTACAACCTACAATCTACAATCTATGAAGGCAAAGACACTGGATGCATCAAGTGCGGAATGACTTTTCCCTCTCGTCTTTCCGCGCGAAGCAACGCGGAGACGCGGAAACCAATGACTCTACGGTTCTAACTTCTAACGTTGCAACTTGTTGCAACACCACAATTGGGTTTTATAGTAATTGATTTTTTTGGTCATTGGTTTTTCTATAGCCCCTGCGGGGCAAAGACACTGGATTCCCAAGTGCGGAATGACTGGTGGGTGTGCGGAATGACAAAGAAAAAATCGTCTCCCCGCCGCGTGTTTCTTCCCCTCTCGTCACCCCGCACGAGCGAAGCGAAGATGCGGGGGCCAGCGTCTCTAATCAGTCAACAAAAATGGCCGAGAGCGATAAAGCTCTCGGGCATTTTTATATTTTCTGTACATCTCCACTGCGAACAAACGGCTCAACTGTCAAAATAACTGACTGTCGTCCGTTTGTCCGCAAATTTGACTGTTTTCGAACAAACGTTCCTAATAACT
>JAZUIB010000005.1:0-11294 GCA_045642025.1 Synergistaceae bacterium | reverse complement strand
GGCGAATTTGAATGTTTAGTTATTAGGAACGTTTGTTCGTAAACAGTCAAATTTGCGGACAAACGGACGACAGTCAGTTATTTTGACAGTTGAGCCGTTTGTTCGCAATGGAGATGTACAGAAAATAAAAAAGCACCTCAGTCAAAACTGAGGTGCTTTTTATGCACGTCAAGAACCATCAGCCGTTCAGCAGAATTTCGTCAAACTGCCTGCAATATTCGACAATTTCCTCAGCACCGTATTCCGCGCAGTCCTCGGTAAACTCCATAACAGCCTCTTTTTTCGCAAAGGTCTGCCACTTTATCTCGCCGACGTTTTTAACCTCATGCTGATACAGCGACGGATTGCCTTTTTTCATAAAGTTGACGAGACACGCCTGCAGCGTTTCTTCCAAATCGGAACGACAGAGATAGCCGCATTTTTCTGCATATTCGCTGCTGCCCAAAAGATGGAACAGGCACGCGTAGCTGCTTGCCCCGAATTTTTCAATCGGAGAACCTGCTTTCCAGCGGAAACAGCGCGCCGTGCCCCCTGCATTGCTCTGCAGTCTGCACGTCAGAAGCAGCCCCGCCTCGCAGCCGAAACGCGAGAAAATACACTCCAGAGCATCTTCTTCCGCCGCACCCTGTTCAAGCTGCTCTTCATACAGTTCTTTCAGCAGTCTGCCTCTTTTAGAATCCTCTTGAATCGCCGCTTTCAGATAGAAAGTTACCATTTCCGTGCTGTCTGCCTCACCCATGGAGGAAACCCATGAGCCGAATTCATTTTCAGCCATTCCCGCAAGAATATTGATATTCTTTGCAGCCCCGTCCGCAATTTCGCGGTACGGGCAGGAAGGAACAATTCCGTCGCAGACAGGCATTGTTACGTCGCTGCCAAGCGTTTTCTGCGCGTCAAGAATTTGTTCAGGCGCAAGCGCAAGCAGCTGTTTCATATTTTCGGCGCCGGCGGCTTTTGCAAATTTTAAGCAGAGTTCGTTCTGTTGTTCAGGCGTATAAAGAGACTCGAAATTTCCTGCAAGGACAAAAATTTTGCCAAAAAGTCCTTCAGCCTGTTTCATAACGCTCAAAAGCAGCGCTGAAACGCCTCCGGCATGCTCTCCGGCAACGGTTATATTGTCAGGGTCTCCGCCGAAAGCCGCTATGTTTTCCTTAATCCATTTCAAAGCTTCAATCTGGTCAAGCAGTCCCAGATTCTGACTGTCAGGATATTCCTCTGCCCCGGGAAGCCCCGCGAAATTTGCGAAACCAAGCAGCCCGAGCCTGTAATTCAACGACACAAACAGAACGTCCTTGTGCCTGCGGACAAAATCCCTGCCGTGATACAACGGGACAGCCGAGCTTCCGCAGGCAAAATCTCCTCCGTGAATATACACGAGCACGGGGCATTTTTTTTCAGCCTTGCCCGCCGCAGTCCAAACGTTCAGCCTCAGACAGTCTTCCGACTGCGGGAAAAACCCCGCATAATTGCGCTTGCTTTGTATTTGGACTGCAGAAGGTCCAAAATAATACGCTTCAAAAACCGCGTCGGAACTTTCAAGCGGCTGAGGCGCTCTCCAGCGTTCAGCCATGGCGTATGGTATTCCGAGAAACGCGCGGACTTTTTTCCTCTCTTTTCCGACAAACGTCCCTGTCCGCGTTTTGACTGCACAGCTTTTGTCATAATCTCCGGTAATTGCGCTGTTTTCGCCGCAGATGTCTTTAATTGCCTCAATATCAGCTTCGTCAAACAAAACACCCTTCGCGCCGTCTCCGTATTCTGCCCTGAGTTTTCGCGTTTTGTACGCGCGGACTGCGAACGACACGGCAAGAACAATTATCGGGAAGCCGACGACAAACTCCAGCATCTCCGTAAGATTATGGTAAATGCTGTATCCCCACAGCTTCATGCACAACGCGTATGAAATGAGAAAACAGACGACGACTGCCGCGAACAGCATTTTTTTTCTGCGCGGAACAATCTGAAAATATTTCCGTGCAACGAGCTTATCCGCCGCAATGAACAAAATATCGCCGGCAAGCATTGAAACTATTCCGGAGAAAATCATTCCGGCGCCATACGCGTCAGGCACGCAAAAACCAACGCCGCAGCCTATGGCGCCAACGAAAGCAACTATAATGTCGTCAAAACTGAACAGCTTTCTCATTTCGGTTTACCGCTGAGCTTTATAGACCTCTTCTCCTTCAACAAGCGTGGCGACAAGCTTAGCAGTAGGAATTTCTTCAACGTCACAGTTGACAAAATCCGTGTCATAAACCGTAAGATTTGCGATTTTGCCCGTCTCTATTGTTCCGAGCCTGTTTTCTTCATGATTCATCCACGCAACGTTAATCGTCATCGCTTTCAGCGCTTCCATTCTGTCTATCGCCTGCTCCGCTCCGCGCCGCGATTTAGATCCGCAGCTGTCGGCTCCAAGCAGCGGCGCATAGCTGTAAGGCATCTGTCTCATATTCGCCATATATATCTGTCCGGGGAGGTCAAAGCTCGGCGAAACAGGAAAATCAGTGTGGAAAGCAATAGCCGCGCCGCAATCCTTGAAAGCCTTTACGGGATAATCTCTTAACGCGCGTTCCTCGCCGACGTAGCCGCATTCCATATCGTAATACGGCTGGGCCTTTGCGCACCAGAGAGGGGCAACGACGGCGACGCAGTTCAAATCCGCCATACGTTTTATATCTGCCGGGCGAACCTGCTGAAGATGCGCAAGAGCGCAGCGCATGCCGAAATTCCCCGTTGCAAGCTCCGCGTTCTCTATTGCATCGAGGGCGCAGCGCGTAGCGGCATCGCCAACGCTGTGTATATGCGAAGTCAGACCGTTTTCAAAACCGGCTTTGATTGTCAGCGCAAGTTTTTCCCTGTCACAGAAACGCTTTGCGCCGAAATAGCCGGGCTGGTCGGCATATTCTTCTTCAAGCCAGCCTGTATGAGCTTCAATAACGCCGTCCATAAAAAGCTTCAGCGCGTTTATTTTGAAATGTTCGCCGTTGTATTTTTTCGCGCGCTCGGCAATACGCTGCACGTCTTCAGCAGGAGTTTCCGTGGTTTCCATAACGCAGTGCATACCGAAACTGCGAAGCTTGAGCTTTCCTTCCCTGTCAAGCTCCGAATAGGCGCGTATGCCGTTTTCGCCGCCGGCATCCGCATACGCCTCGCCCGCCGCCGTGACACCGCGGCTAAAAGCAAAGTTCTGCCATACAAGCAGCGCTTCCTTATACTCCTCAACAGTGAACTTAATTTTGTCCAAAACCAAAAGCAGCCCGTTTTCGCAGATATAGCCGGTAGGATTGCCGTTTTCGTCAGCACGCACCAAAGCAGATCCGTATTCCTTAACAGCGTTCGCGTCGATGCCGAAATATTTCATTCCGGCACTGTTGAGCAGTCCTGAATGACAATCCGCGCTGCGCATAAAAATCGGCTTGTCTGTTTTCACGGCGTCAAAAATCTCAGCAATCTTTCTCTGCGCCATCGGCGTTCCGCCTGTCTCTCCCCAGCCTGAACCGAGATATACGTTTCTGTCAGGGTTATCCGCAATGTAGCGGTTCATAATTTCAATTATGTCCTCGCAGCTTCTTGCAGCCGACAAATCGGCATTGAAACAGAACCTTTCCGCCGCGGAAATTCCGTGGCAGTGAGCTTCCATAAAGCCCGGATAGACAAAATTCTCACCGTAATCGACAATCTCCGCTCCGTCTGAAAGTTTCTCGGCGTACTCGCGCGAACCGGCGTATTTTATAATGCCGTCCTCAATAACCAAAGCTTCCGCACGCGGTTTGTGTTCGTCAACCGTAACGATATTTCCGTAAACAACCTTTTTCATTCTGTCCGTCCTCCATACTTAAATTTCGTGCCGTTTTCTCACAGTAAAAATAAATATCTGCACACTTATTATAACATAAGCGGGACAACTTGCACCGTCCCGCTAAATACCGTATCTTATTTCAGTTTGAAATCTCGGTATTTGTCATACTTTTTGTGCCGCGATTATTTACGCGTTATCCGTGCAGTACGGCTTTGCGAATGTTATTTGTCCGGTTTTGGCGTATAGACATGCTTGCCGGAGGAGAATACCGACAGCGGGAGTTTCGTACAGTCTAACGAAGCTACGGCGTCTTTATCCCTAAAGTCGGTGTCATAGACCACCAAGTCGGCGCGCATACCTTTCTTTATGCAGCCAAAGTTATCCTGCTCCTTCATTGTGTATGCAGGGACAACTGACAGGCACTTCAATGCTTCGGCGGGTGAGACTTTTTCGTTCTCTCCCCGCACCTGGGGATTTAACGTTTTGTCCGGGTAACTTCTCGTGACAGCGCAATAAATCATTTTCGGTACAGTTCCGGCTCCGTCGGTATGGAAGCTCGCAGTCACACCCTTGTCAATGAACGATTTGATCTTGTACATCTGTTTGGCTTTGTCTTCGCCGTAAATTTTCGTTTCGTCTCCCTTTGTGTCATCTTTCCACGCAGCCCACTGAGGAGCAAGAAATACAGATATTTTATTGTCTTTGAGCCGATTCATATCCTCGTCCTCAATAAATGATACATGTGCAAAACCGTTGCGGTAGTCTTCATCAGGCATATCCTTGCGCGCTTCTTCAAAGCGGTCTGTCACATAACTAACGGCTCCCTCTCCCATAGCATGCGCATGTACAAGAAGTCCGTTTTTGTTTGCTTTCCTTACTATTTCGGTAAATGTTTCTTTATTTGAGTCAGTCCACCTTTTGTAGCCGTAATAATTGTCACCCTTGCCTGCGGAAGCGGTGTAAGGATTATTTGTCCAAGATGTGAGCGCTTCGGGAACGCCGTCAACGAAGATCTTGACCCCGATTATTTTAAAATATTCGTCATTGCATAGTTTTGCAAGAGAAATGATACGCTCAACTTCTTTCAAAGGGTCTTTAGTTGTCTCGGATATCTGACATAATGCTCTGATCTTTAATTTAAGTTTCTTTTCCTGCGCAAGCTCTTTGTAAGCGCTGACCATCGGAAGAGCCTCCGTCTCAAGGATTCCTGCCTCGCAAATGGTCGTGTAGCCGCGGGAAATATAGTCCTCCTGATTGTCAAGAATATATTGTTTCAAATCCTCTTTGCTTATGGGCAAGCTCTCCACAATGTCAAAACGCGGTGTCTCAACAACGTATCCGGTAGGCTCTCCGTCAGCATCAACCTTTATACCGTCGCAGCCGTCCTTATTGTAAATCGGAATCAACTCTTTCAACTTAAAATGTTTTATTGCCGCCTTATTGAGCAGCGCAGAATGACCGCCTCCGTCTACACATACAATCGGAACCGTAGTGGAAGCTCTGTCAAATATGCTATGGTCAAGTGAAGTCCCTTTATCTTTACCATCAGACAGATACCAGAAGCCGAAGCCTTTATAGACTTCTTTTCCCGGATTTTTTTCAATAAATTCTTTCATTTTAGCAGCATTTTCAATAAGCGGGTCTTCGGCTCGCAGCTGCAGACCATTGCATAACAACGTAGCCATAAGACCTATGTGGGAGTGTCCGTCAACGAAGCCAGGGTAAATGAAGTTATCTCCGTAATCAATGCTGTTCGTCTTTGCACTAATATATTTTTCTGCTTCATCTTTACTTCCTGCAAAGACAATCGTGCCGTTCTTCACCACTACCGCTTCACAGAGAGGATTGTCTTCGTCCATAGTAACAACGTTGCCGTAAAGAACCATGTCGTTAGCATTTTCTTTACCGCCGTCGCACCCTCCGGCGAATATCACCGCCGAAAACAGCGCGGTAAGCGCTAAAAACGCAAAAAGCCCTGCAAATTTTTTCTTCATACTTCTGTCTCCTTATAAAATTCAATTTTCCGCACGCTATTATACCATAACGGGGACGGAATAAACCGTCCCCGCAAAAAACGTAATTTCTGCTCTATTTCAGCTTGAAATCCCAGTATTTGCTGTAATCTTCGTGCATGGAGATGCGCAGCGTCTGCTTGCTCAAGTCATACACGGAGCTGTGCACCGTTTCCCAAAAACCGTCGGGGTTGTCACGCGTGCAGCGCGAAAAATCCTCGACAATTTTGTCAACGCGCGCCTGAAGTTTTTCCTTCGGCGTATTTATGGTGTAATCCTCACCCTTGAGGGCATCGTAGGCATAATGCTCAGAATACCAGAAAGGCTTTGTGCTGCTCTTGTACGACTGCGTGTAGTGCACACTCTGCAGCAGGCTGCGCATGCCCTCGACAGTATTTGCCTTGTCATAATTTTGGTTAACAATATCCATGCGTTCAATACCGCAGGCATTTGGGGTATAGCCATCGATTGACTTATAATAATTCGTCATAGCCTTCGGATTTTTGACAACACGCAGCTCATTATCCACGATTTCAACCAGATACGACTCCTTCGGGTCGGCAATTATCCAGTGAAGTGCGGAGAGAGCTGGTTTATCGACAAGGTTTCTGCCCTTCAGCAGTTCAACACCCTCCGCCGCGCTTGCCGCGTTGTCAAGAACATAGCGGATTACCAAGAAATAGGGCAATTCCTCTGCTTTCGGGTTCGTGCTGTCATGTTTAACATCTCTCGGAACGTAGTTCATATTGCATGCCACGCCCTTTTCGTTCACACCGTCAAAAATCATAAACGGGAGCAGCCTTATAGTGTCCTCAGACAACTTTCCGCTCTCAGCTTCCTTTCGGTCAACATTCAGCAGAGAGCCCACCGCCATACTTGCGTAACGCCCCTCTTTCCCGTCAACCCAAACAATAAATTCAGGATACTGACCGATGAAAAAGTCCAAATTGCGCCCATAGATGCTTCCGTTCACGACAGCCGTGCAGGCAAACGCCTTATCGCTTCCGACAGAAGATATCCTCTTATAAGCCTTCTCCATCAATTCAGGCCAATTATTGATTACGCTGTAATCAATGTCATTATAGCGAATCTTGTACAGATACTCAGATACCTTTTCAAGCTTAAGTGCTTCCGCCGGCATGGCAGAGCAGTCTGACTTGTAAGATTTGTTAAGTGAAAAACAAAAGACTGCCGCTCCTACAATAACTGCCGCCAAAAGCCATACAAATTTTTTCTTCATTACGCTGCCTCCTAATAAAATCGATCTAGTGCGTGCTTATTATATCATAACAAAAACACGCCCAAACCTCTGTAAAACTACTCAAAAACAAAGCAGCGCAAAACGGCAATGCGGTTTTCCTTCCCGACACAGAATTTTCCGATGCAAGATATTAAACACAGAAGCGGGGGGACTGAAATCAGTCCCCCGCTTTTGTATATCGGTGTATATAAAATTTACCGCTTATTTTTTCTTTCTGTAAAACAGTCCAAGAACGCCGAGCAATGCGAACGCGCCGAATCCCGCGTTGCAGCCGTCTGACGAGGATTCTTCTCTGTCGAAATATTTGCCGTATTCAGGCACGGAGAACGAAATAACGCCGTAATCTCCGTCTTCCTCGTACTCCGCTTTGAACGCCGTGTACTGGGGCAGTTCGGGCGTTACGCCGTCTGCTAATCCGATTTTTGCCCCGCTGCCGTCTGCCACCGCCGCTCTGGCTTCGCCGGCGGCTTTCCCGTTGCAAACAATCTTGTTGTCTGCAACAGGCGCGGACTCCGAATTAATAATCGCTCCTTCGTTAAGTTCTGCAACGTGTATTTCCGTTGTACCGCTCTTGTCGTCTTCCGCTTTGTCCGCAATAAGCACGGCAAGCGGTTTTGTTTTGTCGTAGTTCTCTATTTTTTTGCCGAGCATAATTTTGAACTTCGCCGTCTGTTTGTCTTTCGTGCCGCCGGACTGTTCAACAGTCATTGCAAGCCTTGTTTTGGAAACTGCTTCCGTCAGTCCCGACACTCCCGTTATCTGTTCGGTGGTTATGAAGATCGGCGGAGTCTGCTTGATTTCATCTTTGATTTTCAGCTGTTCCGGCAGCTCGCTGTCGGGAAGCAGCAGCGCTTTGCCTTCCAGACCATCGTTTGACGTAAGGATTACGTTGTACATTGCGGTCGGCGCGGAGAACCTGTCGGGCTTATCATCGCCGCTGACCTGTTCGGAAACGAACGCCACTTTGCAGTTCCAGCTTGGCAGCGACAAATTTTTGAACGACAGTTGGGCTTCTCCGCTTCCGTTTGTTGATGTGTCCGCAACCTTTGCGTAGTTTATCAGGTTGCCATTATTATCGTAAAGCAGAGCCGAGAGATACATATTTTCGCCCGTTTTCACGCCGCTGTATTTCACGGTAACAATGTTGCCTATTGCTATAGTCCAGTGCGCAAGCGCGGTCAGAGTTGCGTTCGGAACGGGAATGCTGCGGTCCGTTTCCGTCAGTTTCCAGCCGCCTGAACCGTCATAATCCTTCAGCGTAAAGCCGTCGCCGACTTTAACGTCCGCCTTTCCGCCGGTCGGAGCTGTTTTGAACGCGGTCTGCCCAAAAATCGGGGATTGCAGATTTATTTGCAAAGCCGGACGAACCAAAAGCGTGTCAGATATCTCACAACCGGGGTAATCTACGTAGGGGTTGCCCCAGACGTCATGATGAATGGTAGCGACGCGAAGGGGTCCCATACTGCCTTTTGAACGAAGCCACCAGTCCTTGTCGCGGCCAAGTCTGAGGATATCCGCAGGCAGCACCTCTGCCTCAACAACTGAAAGGAGGTAAAGCAAATCGTCGTACTGCCTAGGTCTCATATTTGCACAGTCTGACATATCGTGCTTTTCTATGTAGTTTTTCCCGTCTGCTGTGCCGTTAACTTCTGCCCACGTAAGCTGCGGTCCCGTGTAGCTTTTCATTTCCTTTTCGTAGTCGTTCACCTTCCCGCGGAGAACAGACGAGTAGTAAAGGTTGGCATCGGATATGCCGTTTCTGAATACTGAGCTGCCTATCCCCTCCGTCGTGATTATGTAGCCGCTTTTGTCGTCTTTTTTGAACAGCATCCAGTTGTAGCCGGCGAAATCTGTTTTGTCGCCGACCTCGGAAAATATTTTCCCCTCAAATATCCCGACCGCGAACGCCGGCGATACCGAAGCGAATACGAACGTTACAAGCATTAAAACCGCGTAAAGTTTTTTGAAACTTTTGAGTTTGCCGTGCATGATATGCACCTCCCATAATTTTGGCTGCACAATGTTATTATAGCACTTTTGAAAGGATTTGCACAGCTTTTCTCTAAACGTTTCTATTGATTTTTTCGCCCATTTTTTCGCCCAGGTTCGGACACAAAAAAACGGCTTGGGATTTTCTCCCAAGCCGTTTTTTGTACTTACCGCTTATTTTTTCTTTCTGTAAAATAGTCCGAGTACGCCAAGCAATGCCAATGCGCCGAATCCTGCGTTGCAGCCTGAGCTGCTGTCCTTTGAACGTTTTGCGGCTTCAAATATGCCGCTGGCGATTGGTGTTCCTCCGGGCGTTTTACTCATCGTTACTGTGCCTTCAAACTTATTTTCTTCTGTCTGAGAGTAACGTGCGCTCACAAAACCCACAATTTGTTGTTCACCCTCATGAGTATCATAGTACAGCGGAGCCGTAAAAGACACTTCCTCTCCGGGGTTATAAGGGTCTTTCTTAAATTTTTCTCCTAAATCCATGGGACCTTCAAAATAACTTGAAAAGGTCTCTACCGTGCCGTCAGGAAGTTCATACTTGAGGCTTGATCTGACAGACTCCACCGCTCCGCCCGCGATACGTTCTTTGCCGGCTTCTTTCTCGCTGCCAGCCGCTGTTATGGTGATGATTCCTGTCTGTTCCACGCTGATCTTAACAGGAACCCCGTCAAACGTATCAGTAAATTCAGGTAATGTGATAGTATAATTCCACTCCCCGCCAACTTTCCAAACAGCCTTTTGTTCTTCCTGTTTTCCCTGTTCTTCTGCGCCGTCCTGTCCGGCGGGTTTCACTCCCCTGTCGTAACCCGGTGCGTCTTCCCCTGTGAACAGCGGCGATTTAAGGCTGATTTGCAAAGCAGGACGCACGCAACATTCATCGCTGACATATGTGAATTCCTCCATGTCACCGTCAACATCGACATACATCGCTTCGGTTTTAAGATTGGGGTTGGGACGAGGCGAACGCAGCCACCATCTGACCCCTATGGTGCGAACATTTTGGGGCAGTTCTTTTGCTTCGTCTGTTGAAAGCAGAAACAGTTTATCCGATGTTATTCCTACATCCCACATATAGTGTTTTGCTATATATTCATTACTGACTGCCCGTCTGTCCTCTCCGCCGTTGATCTGATTCCATGTCATTTGTGAACTTCTGCCTGTTCCGACATATCCCGTCCATGACCACTTGGGGTCGTAGTCTATCATATTCCATTCCAAACTGCTTGAGCTTGTGCGAACCAATTTTCTGATTTCCGAGGAGTAATAGCTGTTCGCTTTATAATCAAAATTATGCACTAAAAATTGTGAATCATATCTGCTCTTTTTTATCGGCTCCGTCGCTATGACATAGGCGTATTCACCGTCTGTTTTCCACAGCGTCCAGTTTATTCCCAAAAAATCTGCCGTACTGCCGATTTTGTACGTCTGCGAAGCTTCGTCCCAAAACGCCCTGTCTCCGGCAAACCCCGGCGAGCAGAAGGCAAGAACAGCACCGGTCAGAATTAGAATTGCGAAAAGTTTTTTGAATTTGCCCTGCATGACATATACCTCCGAAATTTTATAAAAATCAATTACTCTAAAACCTTAAGGGCGCACTTAGTACCTTGCACTTAGCACTTTGCACTTTGCACCTCGCACTTCGCAAAACCTTAGAACCGCTAAAATCATCGTCTTCCTGCGGAAATCCGTCAGGATTTAGCGCAGGATCCAGCGACTTTACCCCGCAGGGGCTTGTTTCTAACGGGCAAAGCCCGTAACGACACTGGATTCCGCGCCTCCGCGTTGCTTCGCGCGGAATGACGGTCTTTTTATTGTTTCTTCGAGGTTTTCGCTTTTAGCCTTTGGTTTTTGCTTATAGCATATAGCTTATAGCTTTTCGCTCGCCGCTTATAGCTTTTTTCCTTCCTGCCGTTATTATACCATTTCCAAGAGAATTTACACCGCTTTTTAAGGCAATTTTGGCGAATTAAAGCGGCTTGTGATTTTTCCAAGCCGTTTATTGTTTATCGCGCGAAATTGTATATAATAGTGCAGGGCGAAAAAGCAGCCTTTTATGAATCGCAGAACTTTCAAGGATTCAGGTGACCGAGTTGCAGGAGATACAGAAACGTTTTGAATGGATAGACCCGCTGCGAGTGCTTGCCGCTTTTGGTGTAATGCTTGCGCATATAGCGGCAAAAGACTGGCATAATCTTGACGTAACAGGCGCGGCGTGGCAGATATG
>JAZUIB010000004.1:0-26617 GCA_045642025.1 Synergistaceae bacterium | reverse complement strand
GTGGAAAAAGCCTTCCGTAAGCTAACCCGACGGGACAGAGCTAAATCTTGGAAAAGAGAAAAAACGCTGTGCGGTTTCTCACCCCTCCTATATATAATGTTCAGACGATACGGTAAATGGAACACCCCAAATTAGAGAGGGAAAGACGAAAAAAAGACAACAGCGGATAAAGTCAGCTGCATACTGCCTTTATGCCACATTGTGAAAAAATCACAAAGTCAAAAATTGCAAATGAAATGAAAAATAAATGAAAAACAAATGCAAAAATCGGGGGGTGTTTCCAAATACGGCAGCCTGTGAATATTCTAATCAAAGAGAAAAGACAGGCATCATTTATTCCAATCACTTTTTACAGCCAGTGCAGAGTATTCAGTACTGACATTTGAGCTTTCCCATAAAATGCTAAAAACAGGCATTAGACGGACATATGTGTGTCCGTCTTGTTGTGTATAATCCTGAATTATGAAACGCAGAGGCTGATGTTATTTTTTATTAAAGTGTCGCATGTTAGGCGACCACAGAGTTGTGAAAACTGGTAATCTTTTTTTGTGGAAGTTTTAATGTGATTTTGTTGAGTAAATAATGGGTTTAACGGCGCGAGCCGATTATATTTATGGAGGCGGAAAAATGAAAAAAGTTGTTTTGGCAGTTTTGGCTGTGTGTTTGTTTATGTTCTGCGGCTGCGCATTTGCAGCGCAGGGTGACTGGAAGGCAGACGGCACGTGGGATTATGAGTCAGTTATTTCGCCGCAGTCTGTTGTGATTGATGGCGGTGAGGTTTGGTACAGCGCGACAGAGGAAGGTATTATCGCGCTTAACATGGCAGAGACTGACGGTCAGGAGTTTTTCAGCAGTTATATCTGCGCCGGACGCGGCATAAGTACCGTTGAGTCAATTTATGGTACTGACAGCCGCAAGTATGGCGGCGAGCCTTATGTGAAGAATCTTGATAACATCAAGTATGTGCCTGGTGATACGTACAGTTTCACAACGCAGATTTCTATTCGCGGCTATGTGGTTACGCAGATACTTATGCTGAAACAGACAGCTGAGAACAAAATGGAAGGTACTGTCACACTGACTATGCAGGGGCAGACGATTACGGGAGAGGTCGTTGCGACAAAAAGAACAATATCTGCTGACGCCGCCGCCTGTAAGCTTGACGGAAAGTGGAATTATCAGTCGGAAATTGAACCTCAAGAGGTATATGTTGACGGCTATTCCGTTATGTACGGTTCAGACGAAAGCGGTACAATTCAGCTGAACATGACAGAAAACTCCGGCGCTGAATTTTTCGACAGCTATACGTACAGCGGCAAGGGAATAACTAATATTTCCGGAGAGCGCAGCAGTTATACGATGGGACCTCTTACGAGGAATTTTACGCCTGTTATGTACAGACCCGGTGAAAGCTGCTACGTTGACGCAGGCAAGATTAGTATTCAAGGTTATCCCGTGACAGAGAAGTTTATTCTGACGCAGTGCGGAGAGAATAAAATTGAAGGCATAGTTGCGCTTACGCTGAAGGGGCAGACTGTGTGGGGCAAAATAACCGCAACGCGTGAGGGCGAAGAGCCTCAGCCTCATCCGACACCGTCCAGTGGAAGCGGCGGTGGCGGCTGTAATGCCGGTTATGGAATAGTTGCGCTGCTTTGCGCGGCTCCGCTGTTTTTCAAAAAGCAACAGTAAACAGTAACGATGCCGATTTCTGCGTTACGGCTGCGCTGTCCGCAGAATGACATGTATTAAAAAAGCACCTCAGTTTTGGCTGAGGTGCTTTTTTATATTTCTATATATCTCCATTCAACTGTTAAAATAACTGGCTGCTGTCTGTTTGTTTGCAAGTTTGACTGTTTTCGACAAACGTTCCTTGTTATTAAACAGTTACAGCGTTGCCTTTTTCTCTACTAACAACGGTTTACTAAATGCGGTATTTGTAATACCTCTTGCCATGAAGATTTTATGCGGTGTCCCAGACAGCAAATAAATTCAGACGGGAACGTAATGAATCCTCTTTTTGCGCAAAAAACGGAAATGGCAGAGCTTTTCGACAGTTATGTTTTGCAGATTGTAATGTGTATAATTTGGGACAAAGTTGTCGTTGAGAAAAGAAAAGGTCAACAAATATCAAACCATATACCCACATTGTTTGGGGTGAGGTTTGTTCAGAAGAATATACTGTATTTTAGTCCACTGTACTTTTCGCAGTTGGTTTTGACAGTCTTTTTCAGGTTTTTCCAGTATTCCCGTTTGTTTTCAAGATAGATTTCATCGTAAAGCTGCGCTAGGTCAGGGCGTATTTCTTTTACAAATTTAAGCACTTTTGCTTTGTTCTGCGCTCTCAAATTCAGTGTGTCAAAGGTTATGCGCCTTATGTACGGTGCAACGGCTTTAAGAATTTCAACAGGCTGTGTGATTTCCGGAAATATCGGCGCGCACATTACTCCTGTTGCTATGCCTTCGCGCTGAAGCAGTTTCAGCGCTTCGATTTTCTGCGCCGGTGACGCCGCGTAAGGTTCTGCAAGCCGTCTGAAACGGTCGTCAAGTGACGAGAAGGAGAATATTACCTTGACGTAGGGAAATTGCTTAAACAGGTCTATGTCGCGTGTTACGAGAATAGATTTTGTAATGATGCAGAGCTGAACTTCGGCGGGAATGAGCTGTTTTATGATTCCGCGTGTTAGTTCAGCCTTTTTTTCGTACGGGTTGTATGCGTCTGTCATTGAGCTGAAAAGTATGCGCTTCCTGAAGATTTTTGCCAGGTTTATTGCGCTTTTCTGCTCTTTAACATCCAGATAGTCGCCCCATGCTTCTTCACGCTGTTCGCCTGTGTGGTTTATGCAGGCAGCGTAGCAGTAGATACATTTATGGGGACAGCCTCTGTATGGGTTAACGGCGAAATCTCCGCCGATCTGCGTCGGTGAGAGCAGGCTTTTTGCCGGTACTCTGCGGACGCTGACCATTTTATTTTTCGCGGAGATTGAGGAGGTAGAGTCTGTCTGCGTTGTCTGTCGCTGACTGATCACCGGCGTGAACTCTCAGCGCGCGGTGTTTTGTAAGGTGTCCGCTTCTGGTTGTCTGGGCATAGATTGTCAGTCCGCCGTCTTTTGCGGTGAATATGGCTGTTCTTCGTACAGAGGCTTTGTGTTCAAGTTTGTCAGTGAAGCGTTCTTCATCAAAGTTTGCAACACAGAGGCCGTCTTCTGTTTTGTATATGTCAGATGAAGTTTCGATTTCTATAACTTTGTCTTCGCAGATGATGGCACGAATGCTGTCTGCTGTTTTTGTGCCGAAATACAGGATTTCAGCCTGTTTTTCGTCTGTTCCGCCTTTTTCATTTTTGACGCGGAAGGTGGCTGTAACTGTTTTATCAGCTTCTCCCATGTTTTTGTATAAGTCTTTTTTGCTGTTTCCGATTTTAATTTTGCCGATTGATTTTTGTGCAATTATGGTGTGTTCCGGGCTGTCGGGTAAGCCAAGCGCTGTTTTTGCGGCTTTTATGCCTTCGGCAGCCTGTGCCGATTTTTTGTCTTTATCAAGTGCTTTTTCAAAGCCTTCAAGTGCTTCTTTGTATTTTTCAAGGTCATAGAATTTCTGTGATATTCTGCAGATTACATCTGATTTTTTGGCGTATTTCAGCGCTTTTGTGAGGTGTGCGGCAACTTCTTCTATGTCTTTGAAGCCGTCAGCGGCCTGAGCGGTGTTTTCCCAGCCTTCTGCCGTGTCAAGTTTTTCTGCGCCTCTAATCAAAAGAGCATATCCTTCGTCTTTTTTGTCCATTTTATAAAAGTAAAGCGCGCCGAGTGTCTGAATTGCACGTCCGTCATACGGAGCTTTGTTTATATGTTCTCGGTAGCGGTTGGCTGCCGGTTCATAACTTTCCATTGCTTCCAGGCAGCGGCCGATGTTGTAGATAACGTCTTTTCTTTTCGGGCGTCTTTCGTAAACATGTTCAAATAGGTTGTAGGCATCGGCATAACGTCCGTCCATAAGATAGTTTTCGCCGCGCGCAAAGAGTTTTTCAGGAATAATACTGGTGTTGTAATACCATATCCCGCTGATTATACAGGCAATAAGTATTGTCATTCCGGCAAAGAAGAATACCCAGCGGGATACAGGAGGGCGAGGGTCCGGCAGATTTTTCCAGTCTAACTCTGCTTTGGTAACACCTATCTGTTCTTCTGATGCCTCTGCCGGCATCTTTCTGATTTCGTCTGACATTTCCGTCTTCCTTTCTATGCTTATGTAATAATTAATGCTTTTTTAGTTTTTTATTCTGAGAATATCTTTTCTGCGATGCGTACGTCTGCCATTGCGTCTGCCACATAATAATCGGCGCCGATTTCACAGGCAAGCTTTTCGGTAAGTACAGCCCCGCCGGTCATAATTTTTACTTCAGGATAATCGCGCTTAAGCAGTTCTATACTGTGGGCCATGTTTTCTACGGTTGTTGTCATAAGCGCGCTGAGACCTACGAGCCGTGCGCGATGTTTTTCCGCTGCTTCGCGTATTTTTTCTGCCGGAACGTCTCTGCCTAGGTCTATTACTTTATATCCGTAGTTTTCAAGTATTACTTTTGCAATATTTTTCCCTATATCGTGTATGTCGCCCTGTACTGTCGCAAGCACGATTTTTTTGTTTGTTTCATTGTTTTCGGACGGCAATTTTTTCTTAACGGAATCGCAGGCATATTTTGCCGCTTCAGCGGATTTTATCAGCTGCGGGAGGAAAAGTTTGCCTGTTTCGTAAAGTTTGCCGACTTTGTCGAGAGCCGGAATGATATGCTGTTCAACAACTTCGAGCGGAGCAAGCTCTGCAAGCAGCCTGTCAGCGTCAGCCTTTGCTTCCTCTCTCAACCCGTGCAGCACAGAGTACTGCAGTCCGCCGGAGGTAGCCGCCGCCGTTGTTTCTTCTGTTTTCCAATCCGAATATTCAGCTATGTAGGCTTCGCAGTCTTTATCTTCGCCGAGCAGTGCTGCTTTTGCTTTTTCGTTTTCTTCAAGTTTCACTTCTGCGGGGTTGTAGATGGCGAAATCCAGCCCATTTTTTACTGCGAGCGACAGCATTGTTTCGTTTACGAACTTTCTCGCAGGCAGACCAAAGGAGATATTGCTCACGCCGAGTACAGTTTTTACACCGTAGCGTTCTTTTACAAGTTTTACTGCTTTAAGTGTCTCAACAGCCTGTTTCTGCTGCGCGGAAACGGTCATTACAAGGCAGTCGATCAACACGTTTTCCCTTGGTATTCCAAGTTTTTCCGCCGCTTCTATTATACGTCCGGCTATGTCCGCACGTTCTTCCGCTGTCTGTGGTATGCCGTTTTCGTCAAGTGTAAGTCCGAGTACTGCGCAGCCGTATTTTTTAACTATCGGCAGTATGGTTTCAAGCGATTCTTTTTTGCCGTTAACGGAGTTGATAAGCGGTTTTCCGTTGTATATTCTGGCAGCTTTCTCAAGCGCCGCGGCATTTGACGAATCAAGCTGCAGAGGCAGGTCTGTTACTGCCTGAACTTCTTTTACCACGTCTGCAAGCATCTCACGTTCGTCAATTTCCGGCAGCCCGACATTTATGTCAAGCAAATCTGCGCCCTGTTCCTGCTGTTTGACTGCTTCGCCGAGCAAATAAGCAAAATCATTTTCGGAAAGCGCCCTGCGAAGACGTTTTTTGCCCGTCGGATTTAATCTTTCGCCGATTATTTTCAGTTCTCCGTCTGCGGTAACGATTTTTGACGCGCTGCAGACGGATGTAGAGCGTCGAACTTTGTTTGCCGATGGTTTTATACCCTGAAGCTTTGTTTTGAGCAATTTAAGGTACTCAGGAGTTGTTCCGCAGCATCCGCCGACGAGTGCTGCGCCCTTTTTTGCAAAACCGGCGGCATAGTCTGCAAATTCTTCTTTTGTAACGTCAAAAACTGTTTTTCCGTCGCGTATTACAGGCAGTCCGGCATTCGGCTGAACTATTACCGGAAGTGTGCTGCAGGCAAGGAAACGGTCAACAAGAGGCGCAAGCTGTCTAGGTCCTAGAGAGCAGTTGAGGCCTATTGCCTGAACGCCGAGTCCTTCAAGGGTCGTTGCCATGGTTTCGACAGTTGCGCCGAAAAATGTGCGGCCGTTTTCTTCAAAACTCATGGAGGCAATTACCGGAAGGTTTGAATTTTCCTTTGCCGCGAGAACAGCAGCTTTCAGTTCATAAAGGTCTGTGAAGGTCTCGAGGATGATTAAGTCAGCATCTCTGCCGGCACAGACTATTTCAGCAAAAACGTCAACGGCTTCCTCAAAATCAAGGTCTCCTGCAGGCTTTAATACTCTGCCGCAAGGACCTATGTCAAGAGCGGCACAGCGATTTCCGTATTTTTCCGCAGCGCGTTTTGCGTTTGCCACACCTGCTTTTACAAGTGTTTCCACGCTTTCGCCGCAGTTTCCGAGTTTAAATCGGTTAAGACTGAAAGTGTTTGACGACACAACATCAGAGCCTGCTTTAAGGTAGAGTTCGTGTAGAGCGGTAAGCTTATCGGGAGCAGTTAGGTTCAGCATTTCGGGAATTGTATCAGAATGAAGCCCGATTTTCTGAATCATGGTGCCCATCGCGCCGTCAAGCATTATTATCTTTTTACCGTCAATTTTAAAGACCACAACGTTCACCCCGTTTTTGCCATACGCAGTTTTTGTCTGCCGCACATTCGTCACAGCGCCTGAAACGGTTTTCCCGCTCTGAGGAGACGCCGATTATTGCTGTGACTGATTTTACAGGTGTAAGCATATCTGCGGAAGTAATGGATAATCCGATATGTTTTTGTGTATTAAGGACATTGACTAATACTGATGAATATTTAAGCGGTAAATCTCCGTACCCGGGAGAAAAACGCCTTGTAAGATATTTATCTGGTCCTATTTCTTCAAAAAGTTTTTTCTCTAAGAGGTCACAAACCCGTTCTGTCTCTGCATTTGCGCATACGTCAGTTAAGGTTGCAAGAGTCATATCAGTAACCGAAAGCCGGCGTATGAGAGCATCAGTTTCAGCGCCTAAAGTTACAGCAAGCAGAAACGCTGTATCAGAGTGTGCCAGAAGTTTTTTTAGGTCATTGCTTGCAAACTCCGTGTTTCCAAGCATTACGCCGTTTTTCGTTTGTGCTGCCGGAACACGGTGATATATGTTTCTCGGTTTTGAAGCAGCAAGGAGCAGTTTATAGGCATGTTCAAGTTCTGCCGCAAGCGTATTGTCGTTTTGTGCTCCGAGTAGTCTGACAGCTTCTTTAATAACGGATGGCGGAATTTTAGTCACACTTAACTCTCCTTGAGTATAGTATGCCGCGCAGGCTCTCTGAAATACGTTTTGCAATAGCCGGTAAATTCATTGTGTACAAGTGAATTCCGTCAACTTCAGAAGCAAGCAGGTCTGAAATCTGCTCTACTGCATAAGCAATGCCGGCTTCTTTCATTGCCATGCTGTTGTGTCCGTAGGCGGAAAGTTTTTTCTTTATCACGTCAGGCAGAGTCGCGCCGCACAGATTGACCATGCGAGTTACCTGAGATGCAGAGGTTATTGGCATAATACCGGTTTCTATCGGAGTATTTATGCCTGCGGCGCGTACTTTATCACGGAAACGAAGAAAGTCTTCATTGTTAAAAAACAGTTGTGTTATGAGCACGTCTGCGCCTGCGTCAACTTTTATCTTCAGATGTTCTATATCAGTTTTAAGGTTCTCTGCTTCAGGATGTTTTTCCGGATAACAGGCCGCAAAAACTGTGAAGTTATATTTCTTTTTTATATATTCAATCAAGTCGGAAGCGTATTTAAATTCACCGAGCTGTTCGTTGTCAACAAGGTCGCCGCGAAGTGCCAGAATGTTTTTAACGCCGTTTGCCTGGAGTTTGTCCAATATTGTATTGAGAGATGCCTTTGTGGCGCCGACACATGTCAAATGTGCGACAGACGGAATGTTGTAGCTGTTTTGAATTTTTGATGCTATTTCAACTGTGTTTTCGCGGCTGGTGCCTCCCGCGCCGTAGGTTACGCTGATAAGGTCGGGGGAGAGGCTTGCCAGTTCGTCTATTGTGGCAAAAACTGAGGCAAGGTTTCCTGTGCCTTTCGGCGGAAAAATTTCAAAGCTGTAGGTTGGTTTTAAGTTGTTGAAACTGTTTTTCATACAGATTACCTCCTGTTTTGTGACAATAAATTTTCGACAAACTGTGCCAGACCGTCATTGTCATTTGTATCCGTAATTGCGTCTGCCGCCTGTTTTGTTTCTTCTTTGGCGTTGCCCATTGCAACGCCCAGTCCAGCCCAGCGGAGCATTTCATTGTCATTTGACGAATCGCCGAAGCAGACAACATCTTCGCGTTTTATGCCGAGCATTGCTGCCGCGCGCGCAACCGAACGCGCCTTGTTGACATCAGGATTTCCCATTTCCACTACACGATCCCATGACGAAACAACGTAGAGTTCACTGCCGAAAATGCGTTTTGTTTCTTCAAGCATCGGCGTGCAGGGTTCACCTTTTTTGGAACAGGCAAGCAACTTTGTGACGGCGGTGCGTTCCGTCCAAAATTTTTCACCGAGCGAAATTGCGTCAGCTTTTGTTATCGCAACATAAAACTGAGTTCGTTCGTCACTGCTGTCAACAACGTAAAGTCTGTCGTTCACGTATTTCTGCAGATACCAGCCTTTTTCTCTGTAATATGCTAGAACGCGGGCTGTAAGCTCTGCGTTTATTCCCTGTCTGAAATATATTTCTTCCGTAGCAGGGTTCATAATCATGGCGCCGTTGTAAAAGACACAGGGGTCTGTTATTCCTATTTGTTTTGCAAAGATACTTGCGCAGCAGCACATACGCCCTGTCGCAAGTATCACCTTTATACCCTGCAGTTGTGCCTCCTTTAGTGCGGCAAGAGTGCGGTCTGTCAGTTCGCTGCTACTGTTTATAAGCGTGCCGTCAACGTCTGTGGCTATCAGTTTCGGTTTCATGCGGCAAACACCATAAGTGCAGCGATTTCACCTAAAATTTCAGCGGCGCCCAAAACATCTCCGTTTGTGCCGCCCATTTTTTTATTCATAACCGAAGCTGTCAAAGCACCAATAACAAAGCAGAACATTGCCGATATTGCGCAGTAATCAAGCGCAAAGACAGCAAACGGAAGTGCGCAGACGAGTGAAACCGCAAAATCTCCGCCGTCAAAATTTGCTACGCAGTCCACAAGTCCGCCTTCCCACGGATATTTGCCGAAATAGCATGCGGAGGACTCTGCAAGTCTGCCGCAGACTGCCGCGATTATTATCGCTGAAAAACGCTTTTCAATGGGAATTGTCGCAACAAGTGATGTCCATGCGCCTAAGGCAATTACAAGCCCGGCAGCGGCAAAAGCACCTGTTTTTGTATCTTTTATAACCTTGCGCAGTTCTTCGCCAGATTTGCCTGAGCCTATTCCGTCCCATACGTCCGCCCAGCCGTCAAGGTGAAGTCCCCATCCGGCAAGTGTGTAAAATGCCGCTCCAACCCATACCGCAACCTGCGGTGTGAATACATGTGAAAGTATGCACACAATTGTTGCGGTAAAAATGCCGAGTATTCCGCCGGCAAGCGGAATAAGGGCAACGTATCTGTTGCCCGGGACTTTTTCCTTCGGCCAAAGACGGTCCGACAGAGGAAAACGCGTTTCAAGCGTCCATATCAGCACAAATTTGTCTTTAAAGCTGTAATGTTTTTTTTCTGTATCCATTTTGCGGCTCCGTTCAACCGGTAGTTATAAATTTGCGACCACATTTTTTTTGACCCATACAGGGTAGCCTGCGACCACAAGCGCAATCTCGTCGGCATATTTGCCGCAGAGCTGGTTCATGCGTCCCTGCATGTCGCGAAAACGTCTTGCAAGCCTGTTTTCTGGTACTATGCCGTAGCCTGTTTCATTGCTGACAATTATCAGGTGAGAACCTTCCTGTACTGAAAGACACAATTGCTGCGTCAGCGCGCTTATTTCAAGTTCGCGCTTTTGCCAGATTTTTTCATTATCACTGTCTGCAGCGGTCGTTTCAAACATAAGGCGTGTTAGCCACATGGTGAGACAGTCGAGTATAAGAGTGCCTTTAATGCCGGAAATTGCCATCGGCAACGTTTCCGGCGCGCCTTCCCATGTTTTCCAGTCTTCCGGTCTGCGCTCACGGTGCAGACGCACACGTTCTTTCATTTCATCGTCACGGATATCTGCTGTGGCAAGGTACGTTACCGGATAACCGGAAATTACCGCCAGCTGTTCCGCAAAAGAAGATTTACCGCTTCGTGCACCGCCTGTTATAAGTGTGATTTTTGTATCCATCCGTGTCACCAGCCTAGAAAGTTATATTGGAAATAAGACTTTTAAGCGTGTCTTGCATAATTTGTCCTTTGATATCTGCTGCTTCAGAATTTTTACCGTATCCTACAGGGATTTCAAAATGCAGTTTCAAAGTCCAGTCGCCGTCAATTTTCAGCTGTTTTTCTGTCGGGTCGCTGTGTAATGTCGGAATTGAGTTTCCTCTGTTTTTTCTGCGGGCGTCAGACTCAACCAGGAGCTTTGTCAGTTTGGGCTGACTGATGTTTCCGCCTAGCGCAAGCGTGACAAATCGGAAAGAAGAACGTGTCGCGCCACCCAAAACTCCGCCTAGAACGCGCTGGGCAACCTCTTTGGCATCAACATTGTTAATTCCCTGTGTGGTTATTGTGCGGCTCATGTCTACAAGCCCTGATACGCCGCCGAGAAGTGAATTCAGCGCTCTGATGTTGAATTTTCCGAAGCAGGTAACGGACATATCGCCCTTGCGAGTTATATAACCGTCTGCCATAACCATTCTGTATATTGTGTCTCCGTCCGGTGCTACAGCTTGGGTGCCCGGCAGGAAGATAAGCATTTCATTGTCATAACGGAAAGCGGTCTGTGCTTTCTTGAAACGCAGAGGCTTGTTTTTTGTGAATTTCTTGGCTTTTTCAAGGAAGGCAAATCCGGAAATTTCACCGTCTGAGGCAGAAATAGTGCCTGTTGCGGTAATGCTGCCGGCATTGAAAGACATACCGCCTACACGCATTTTCAGTTCGGCTTTGCCAAGCAGTTTTCCGGCAGAGCTAGGAGAGATTTCCTTAAAAATTCTTTCCAGGCTGAGTTCTTTAATTGCGCAGGAAGCACCCCAGCGGCTTGAAGACAGGTCATAGGCAAAACCGCCAGACAAGAGACCGTTGCCTATATAACAGGAGAAATCTTCAATCATTAGGTAACTGTCGGAGCAGTAGAACGGCGCGTTAATGTGTTCCAGTTTCAGCCCTTTGATATCTATTTCCGAAGACTTGACAGTGCCGTTAACAACAAAATCATTGAACGGGCAGTCGCATTTGACGGTTGCGTCAACCTTGCCGCGAACTGATTTTTTCATGGTATCAGGGGCAAAACGCATCAGTTTGCCGATGTCAATGTCCTTTCCTGTCATTTCAGCTTCTGCATGCCATTCGCCATTCTTTTTATAAAGCGATGCCTTACCTTCGGCTTCGCCTTCAGGGAGGCTTGCTTTTATTGTTTGACAGGTTAGATGAGCCAAACCGGCATTACCGGATATTTTCACTTCAGGGATATATGCCGTGCTGATACGAAGAGGTGACAGTTTAAGATTTCCGGTAAACAGAGGCTCTGCAATACTGCCTGTGACCTTGCAGTCTGCATAAGCGAGTCCCTGAATATTGCGCACCCGCGGAAGATGCCGTCTTGTTACTTCGTAGATATTAATCTTTTCTGCGCTTAAATTTGCGTCAATCATTGAGGAGGCAAGCGAACTGCCGATAGTAACTCTGCCGTCGGCAGTACCTTTGCCGCCACAGATTTCAAATTTCATGCGGTTGAGATTGACGACGTCCTTTGTGCCGTCTGCATTGCCTGTAAAGGAGTCAAAATGGAAGGTTCTCCACAAAAAGCGTGATTTTATGAAGTTTCCAGACCAGTGCATGCCTTGTCCGATACTATAAAGTTTTATGTTTCCGGACATTTTGCCTTTGATGTCTTCCTGCATACCAAACAGACCGTTGATAACATTTGCAGAGAGTCCGTCAAAATCAGCCTCCCAGCACCAGTCTGTTTTGCCTTTTACAGCGGCTCTGACGTGCGAATTCAAAGTGCCGCACGGTGTTGTTATCACAAGATGGTTGCCGGTTATAACGTTATTTTTATAGTGAAGATCGGTAGACGCTGAGTTAATCTGAAGCCCCTTCATTATAGTGCCGCTGCCAGATGTGAGCATTGCATCGACATTGGGATTTGACAGCGTGCCGCTTGCTTTAAAATCTCCGTTAATGGCTGTTTTCAGGTTGATATCGTCTATAAATGTGAGCAGAGACTCAAAACGTTCCGTCTGCATATTTCTGACGCTGCCTGTAATGTTAAAACCGCGCGAGCGTTTTATATCGTTTACTTTGCCGTTCAATTTTACCGCTGCGCCGTTCCACACGGCGGAAAGCGAACGGACTTCGGCATTTCCGCTGCCAAGCGAGTAACTCCCGTCCAGTTTTATATCTGAAATAGTGCCGAATTTGCCTGCTGTAACCTGTTTTGAAAAGAAAGTACCGCTGATATTTGGTTGTTTCAGAGGTCCTGATATGGTGAAATCAGCATTAAGATCAGCTTTTACGCCGGTTGGAAGCTTAACCGCCTGACGGAAATTGTCAGTCTGCATGTCGCGTATATGCCCGGTAAGCTGCAGTGCAGGGTTACGCTTTGTATTGTCAAAGCTGCCCGAGGCATTTATCTTTGCTCCGTTCCACACGGCGGAAAGCGAGCGGACTTCGGCATTTCCGCTGCCAAGCGAGTAACTCCCGTCCAGTTTTATATCTGAAATAGTGCCGAATTTGCCTGCTGTAACCTGTTTTGATGAGATATTGCCGCCGAGTTTCAGCTGTTTAAACTGACCGGTGACAGAGGCATCAAGAGATACGTGTCCTTTAACGCCGGCTTTTTTCAGTGCGGGAATTGCATTGTGCAGTTCTTCGAGAGCAAATTCTGCAACGGAAAATTTGAGGTTATTCTGTACGTTATCCGCGAAGGCAAGAACACCGGAGAGAGAAAGAGGTTTGCCATTATGCGTTGCAGAGAAATTTAAATTTCCGCTGCTATTGCCGCTGAAAACAGCAGTCCCTTTAAGTCCTTTGAAAGCTATTCTGTCATATGTAATGTCAGAGGGCAACAGCTCAATGCCTCCGGTAAGCGCATTCAGGTTACCCTTAAGTTTTACCCTGGCACCTGCAATATTGCCCTGGGGCAGAGCTTCTATGCCGTTAAGTTGTTTTTTGAACTGTTCTGTAAGCTGAGCCAGCTTAAGCTTCTGTGTTTTTAAATCTATATCGACATATTTGCCCGGTACCTTGCCGTCAAATTTAACATAGCCGGTAAGGGCTGAAGAAGAGAGGTTTCCTTTATTGAAGAAAGCCTCAAGTTTTTTATTTTCATATTTCCAGCTGAAAGAAAGAGTTTCAAGCGGAATGCCGCGAAGAAGCGCGTTTTTAAAAGACAGGCTGCCGGCTGTTTTGACATCTTTACTGTTCCCGCTGAATGTGAAATCGGAGGTAAGCATACCGCGTATGCCGTAAGCCCTGATTTCCGGGAAAACCTCTGCGATTTTGCTCAAATTCAGTTTATTCGTAGAGATTTCCAAATCTGTTTTTGGATAAACAGCCCCGTCAACTTCCGCTGTGCCGTCGTCAAAATTCAACTCCAACCCGTCTGCTGTCCAACTGTCGTCGCGTTTCAGCACATCGCCCTCTATTGTAAACGGTGCGATGTTGCCGACCTCTCCTTTGATATTCAAAGAATAAGACTGGCTGTTGTCTATATCAACCGTGCTGTCATCAATTTTGAGAGCGCCGTATTTTGTGTAAATGACAGAATTGTTTAGAATCGCCGTACTGATAATAATTTCACTAGGCCCTGGCATATCTGTATGAGGGATAAGCTTATTAAATTTATCAATGCTTGTTATCGCTCCGTCTGCTTCCAGTGTTAGTTTTAAAGTACGTTTTATTGCAGAAGCGGCGGGGGAAAGCGAAATTTTGATTTCTCTGAAACTGATCAAATCTTCGCCGTCACGGCGCAAAGTTACATTTTTGGCATAAAGCCCTGTCAGAGGATTACCGGTAAAAGGAGAAGAGTCAAACTTGACGTTGAGTTTTTTCTCAATCATCGGAAGGGCATAATCCCTTGCAGTATCCGCAAGGAAGGTGATTTTTGAAAGACCAAACAACGCAGCCGCACATACAGTTAGAAGCAGTGCAACCGCAGCAAGCAGGCGTTTGGAAAGCGTCTTTGGCCTACGCAACAACATACCTCCCCTTGGCAGATTTTTACATAATAAATTTTACCACCAAAACAATAAAAACAATGAAACCAATTGTAATAAAGAAATATTGTTCAGACGGAAAATAAAGAAA
Organism: Synergistaceae bacterium; assembly: GCA_045642025.1. Lineage (GTDB taxonomy): Bacteria > Synergistota > Synergistia > Synergistales > Synergistaceae > Equadaptatus. The sequence continues at coordinate 12,186 of JAZUIB010000004.1, read as the reverse complement.
TTCAGAGCGGTATGCAGAGTGCTGTAATACGATACATTTTAATAAACACACAAACAACTTGTGTTTAATCTATATAAAAACTGCCCTAAACCAGATGCGCGAGTTGCTGCAATATAAAATAGACCCTGAAATCAGAAGCCTGCAGAAGTTGCTGCTATTTTTGTGAAATTATTTTATCTGTCCCGTAAAGTTCGCGAGAGTGAACTGGTCCATATAGAGGTTGATTACCTTATCAAGTCCCGTCCAGAATTTCAGTGCGGGGCAGAAGTCTGCTCGGTGACACAAATTTGTTTTCGCCGCAAGACAATCAACCGGAGCAATACGTCCTTCTGCTGCGCGGATAATTTCCCCTGCAGTATATTCATCAGCCCTGCGTGTGAGGATATATCCTCCGCCTGTTCCCCTCACTGCCTGAATAAGACCTGCCTTTGAAAGGCAGGCGGCTATTCGTTCAAGATATTTGACGCTGATATCCTGACGCTCGGAAACTTCACGCAGTGAAACGAGTGAATCGCGACCGTTTTCCGCAAGGTCAATCATAAATCTGAGAGCGTAACGCCCCCTAGTCGAAATCTTCATAAGGATACCTTCTTTGCAAAACCTATTTGAATGGTATGATTATAACGAAACGGAGAAAAATCTGCAATAGTTGTTTTCATACCAAAATTATAGGAATTTATAAAGCATTGCAAATGCTGGTATTATCGCCGTGTTATTTTTTGCAGACTATTTTTGATATAAAGCGTACCACACCAAAAAATGCCAGGTTGAGTATCGGGAAATATATCCATACTAAAATGATAGGATTTATTATCAGAGTGATTGGAGTATGTACTTGGTATGTAATAACGGCGCAAAGATAGAGGTGTGGGTTTTTAGGATAAAAAGGTTATAGATGGCAAAATCTCTCTCTGACAGGCATAAAGAAAGGCTGCACCACGCTTGACGAAGCCGAAGCGGAAGGACTGTTTCACCCGAACTGCCGCCATACCTACGACCTTTATATTGACGAGAATAACCCTGAATTGGGGATTATCGGCGAGACTGACTCGGAAGAACAAAAGCAGTTGGAAGAATTATATCCGAATGAAAAATGGGACTGGAATAATGGCGAAAAAGCAAGCGATAAATCAAGCGTTTTCGTATCATCAACAAGAGCAATAGACGAACAAAAAAGAAGCGACATTTTTAATTCGGATAAGGAAATGACAATGATGATAGCGAGAGAATTACAGAGGAATGTGTATATGTTACCCGAGGATAATCGAACCAAAGGGAGTAAAAATCCCGATATTATTCTTAACGGTAAAACAATGGAAATGAAACGAGTTAAAGGCAGCCGTAACAGAATAGGAATAAACGCTGTTAATGCCCTTAAACAGTCGCCGAATGTTTTTATTTACACGCAGGGCGATTTGTCTGTAAAATCTTGCCTCGATAAAATTAAAAGGGAGGTAAAAGCAAGAGTTAAAGAGGGAACAAATACTAAACGCTTATTTGACCCTAACGCTCTACTTTACATTGAAGGTAGCACATATATACAGACAACAAGCTGTATAAATTCAGGTGGAATATTGTCTTGAGATAAAAAAAACGGAGAGCAAACTCTCCGCACTTCTTTGAGCGTTATACCGCTCAAGGTTGGCTGCACGGTGAAAGCGTAGCGCTTTGACCTTGCACGGATAATATACCATTTATTTTCAAAAATTGCAAACATTGTTTGAAAGGAGCCGTAATATGTCTATTGTCTATTGTAAATTCCCAGAGTTTTGAAAGAATATTATTTTACCTGTATCTGCCGTTTTGATATGCTGTATAATAGTAAAGACAAAAAGCGAGGTGCGCTTATGGCAAATCTTCAGGCACTAGAGTACGTTACCTTTGATGGAATAAAACATACGCGCGAAGATGGAAGCGAATTCTGGTCAGCGCGTGAGCTCTGCACAGTGTTGGAATACAAAGAATGGAGAAATTTTTCCAAAGTAATAGACCGTGCCATGATTGCCTGTATTAACAGCAAGAGCCCTCTTGCTGACAATTTTGTTGAGGTCAACAAAATTGTAAAAACCGGCGTGGCAGCTAAGGAAATCAACGATTACGAATTGTCGCGCTATGCCTGTTACCTCATAGTCCAGAACGGTGACCCGAAAAAAGAAGTAATTGCCTGCGGACAGACCTATTTTGCCATTCAGACACGCCGCACAGAGGTTGCGGAAATATTCAACCAACTTGACGAAGACAGAAAGCGGCTTGCGGTGCGCGGCGATATACGCGTGTGGAACAGAATGCTTGCCGAGGCGGCGCACAAAGCAGGTGTGCTTTCCGGCGATGATTACAAAATATTCCAGAATTCAGGTTATATGGGGCTCTACGGCGGCATGACAGTTGATGAGATACACAAGAAAAAAGGGCTCAAGCAGGACGAAAAAATACTTGATTTTATGGAAAGCGCCGAACTTGCAGCAAATCTGTTCCGCATCACTCAAACGGAAGAAAAACTGCAGAAAGAAAATGTCACCGATCTGCAGCTTGCCAACGAGATACATTATATAGTAGGAAAAGAGGTTCGCGCGGCAATAGAGAAGGTAGGGGGTACAATGCCGGAAAATATGGGAGTGCCGAAGAAAACCATCAGTGAAATTGAACGCGAACGGATAGAAAAACTGTCACAACGAACGGAAGAACTGATGCTGGACGAGTAAGGATGCAGCTGTCAGCTATTGGCAGTTAGCTAAAAAATTAGAAGAATTATAACTGTCGGCAGCAAAAGACTGCCTGCTAAACAAGGGAGTTGTTAAAAATGAAAGAGGAAATACAGAAAATACTGCCGGAACTGATTGCTTTCAGACACGAAGTGCATGAAAATCCGTCGCCGAGCGGCAGCGAACAGGAAACTGTCTGTCGTATCACAAAAATTCTTGACAAATACGGCATTAAATATGATGTTCTGCTTGACAGCACAGCAGTGTGCGCATGGGTTGGAACAGGCAAAGAGCCGTGTATAGGCGTTCGTGCGGACATTGACGCGCTTCCGATACTCGAAAACAGCGGCGTGGAATTTGCCTCCAAAAATAAAGGCTACATGCACGCCTGCGGACATGATCTGCATGCGACAATAGTGCTTGGTATTGCGATACTTCTCAAAAAACGCGAGGCAGAACTTGGCGGCACGGTAAAATTCTTCTTCCAGCCCGCAGAAGAAACCACAGGCGGAGCCGACAGAATGGTAAAAGCCGGAGTGCTTGAAAATCCGTATGTCAAACAGGTTGTAGGCCTTCATGTAGAGCCTGAATACACAGCAGGAGAAGCCGGTTTTAAATACGGACAGATGATGGCCGCATCAGACGAATTTACGCTTCATGTACGTGGAAAAGGCTGTCACGGCGCACATCCTGACGCCGGTGTAGACAGCATAGTGCTTGCGTCGCAGATAGTAACGGCGCTGCAGAGTATATCAAGCAGAAACCTTGCTCCCTACGAAGCCGGAGTAGTAACAGTAGGCAAATTTACAGCGGGCAGCGCAGGCAACATCATTCCGGCGGAAGCCGAGTTGGTAGGCATACTTCGTTCACTCTCAGAAGAAACAAGAATGAAACTTCGTGAGCGTGTGAAATTTGTTGCCAAAGGCGTAGCGCAGGCATACGGCGGAGAAGCCGATCTTGAGCTACGCCCCAGTTATGCATCGCTTACGAATGATGACGAAGTTGTAAAAACGGTGCATGAAACCGCAAAAGAAGTGCTGGGCGCAGGAAACGTCACGCAGGAAAAAAACCCCAGCCTCGGCACAGAAGATTTTTCCTACTTCAGTCAGGCGCGGCCGAGCTGTTTTTGGCATCTTGGCTGCGGGTTTAAAGGACAGAACAACGCGCCGATACACAATGCGAAATTCAAGGCAGACGAAAGCTGCATATCGCTTGGAGTAGAAATTCAAACAAAGGCAATATTGAAATTACTTAAAGCATAACCAAAACATAAAACTGCCCAAAAGTAGAGTTAAAAGAGTCTATGAACGAAAAACAACAGATAATCTTGTACCAAACAGAAGGAGTAAATGTTTGTATTAAGGTATATTTTCTTAATGAAACATTTTGGCTTACACAAAAAGCCATGTCCGAGTTGTTTGGTGTCAATACACAGGCAATTACGAAGCACCTGGAAAACATATATTCTGAAGAGGAACTTTTTAAGGATGCAACTTGTTCCAAAATGGAACAAGTTCAAATTGAAGGCAACAGGACTGTTCACAGAAATGTTGAGTTTTACAGCCTTGATGCCATTATTGCTGTCGGATACAGGATAAATTCAAAAAAAGCAACACAATTTCGCCAATGGGCGACCAAGACATTAAAAGAATATATCCAAAAAGGTTTTGTGCTTAATGATGAAATGTTGAAAAACGGCAAACCTTTTGGAAAAGACTATTTTGATGAACTGCTTGAGCGTATTAGGGAAATACGTGCCAGTGAACGCAGGGCATATCAGAAAATAGCCGATGTATTTGAACAGTGCAGTTTTGATTATGATAGGAATAGTGAAACAACGAAAGCGTTTTATGCGTTTGTCCAAAACAAATTGCATTATGCCGTAACCGGAAAAACTGCTGCCGAATTGATCTATGAGCGCGCAGATGCTGATAAACCTACGATGGGGCTTACAACATGGAAAGCCTCTTCGTCTGGTAAAATTCTGCACAGCGATGTTGTGACAGCAAAAAATTATCTGAATGAGCAAGAAATTTCACGCCTTAACAGGCTTGTAACTATGTTTATTGACTATGCTGAGCTTATGGCCGAAGACAACGTCCTTATGAGTATGGAAGATTGGTTGCGGCAAACAGATGTTTTTCTTTCCGTGAACCGCCGTAATGTATTGAAAGGCAAAGGAGTAATATCGCATAAACAAGCAGTTGAAAAAGCGGATGATGAGTATAGACAATTTAGAATAAAGCAAGACAGAGAATACATTTCAGATTTTGACAACGCAACAGAAAAATATCTAAAAGGAAACTAAATTACACAGTACAAAGTTTAATAACCGGTAACTGAAAATTATAAAATCATTCAGAAGTTTTTGCCCTAAAACAGCGTAACGCTTGTTGCGTGATTCCTGACAAGTGAAATCAAATCGCTGCTGTTCAGCCACACGGTTGCCGTGTTCTCATTCGGGTGAACGCCGATGAGTCTGTTCTTAAAATAAACGTCAAGGAAAAAATGTACGCGGTATTCCGTATTATTCAGCAGCCCAAAAGGAGTTACCGAGCCCTTTGTGAGTTGAAGAACAGCCGCAAGGTTAACCTCTGAGGCGAAACTCAGACGCTTTGTGCAGAACTGCTGTCTGAACTGCTTCAGGTCAATAACACGCTCCTCGCGCGCAGTAATCAAGTAATAATCCTTCTTGCCATCGCCGCGCACAAACAGATTTTTTGCGATAGCGTCAGGGTAGGGAAGACCGGCGGCAAACATAGCCTCCATATTTGCGAGAGGCGCATGCTCCGTCACTTCAAAAACAATTCCCTTCTCTCTCAACAAGGCATAAACAGCTGCTTTGTCCATAATATTTCTCCTTTATCATCCACCGCGGCATTGCACGGAATTTTGCTGAGTGCGGCATTAGCATTTGTCTTGTAGCTGGCGACAGATAACACAAAGGCTCAACAGCACGAAAAAAAATTTCCTAAGCCTCCGAACTTCTCCAAAACTGCTGATTATTCCCTAATCGTCAAACTTTTCGCCGCTGTCAAGATCTTCTGCTTCATATTCAACGGCACCACAGTCGATAGAATCCGCATCCTCTGCGGAAATCACGCCGTCGTCGTAAAGCAGCTGAAGGTCTGCCGCGTCAATCTCACCGCGGTTATACGCACGCTTTGCCTGTTCAGCGTCATAGTTGTCCGTAAAGCCGAACAGACCGTGTCCGACATCTGCATTTTTGCCTGCTACAAGCTCTGAAAAACTCGGAGTATCCTCAAAATCTTCCCCGTCGCCAAAATCGTAATCTGCATTATCAGTATTGCCGGTTGAACCTTTCCCGCCCGAAAAGGCAACGATAAGAAACAACACACCAAGCAGCAGCAAAAATCCCATAACAGCCACCTCCGATAAAAGTTTCATAACTATTCTACACCCCATCGGTGCAAACGTAAAATATCCGTAAAGCTGAATACTGTTCCCCAAAAACGTTCCTTCCTGTATCGCTGACACAAAACGCGGATTTGTAAATTCAGTCCATTCTGTCAAAGAAAGTTCTTCCAAAAATCAGCCCAACCCTCATAAATTTTTGCAAAGTGTAGTTTTTTGCCCCAAAAAACTATTGAAAAGTGTGGCAGTGGGGTATGGCAAATGCTCCTCAGAAAAATACGCGCCGACATAAAAAAACATCTGAAATCAGACTCAGACAGAGTTCTTGTGATAGACGGCGCAAGACAGACAGGCAAAAGTTTTTTATAATTCGCGAAACAGGAAAAAGCCTGTTTGAAAACAACCATGCACGGCTTCTTGACCTGTTTGGAAAATATCTGCTTGTCGGAGGAATGCCTGATGCGGTAAACGCATGGCCGGCAGACAAAAACATAGTCAGCGTGCGTGCCGTGCAAAACGAAATTCATACATATTACGGCATGGATGCGGCAGACAGCAGATAATCTTTCCAAAATATCAGACGAAAAAGTATGAAAATATCGGATTAGAAAATCTAAATCTGTCGGGGTTTTAAGAAAAATTTATGCTTTAATATAACAGAATTCAAACGGTATGTTGGGCAACAAGCATTAAGCCAAAGCACAAAGTCGCTTAAAAAACAATGAGGAAAACAGTGTTGTTTTTTCTGTTCTGCTGTATAATACCGCTTACCATACAAAAAGAGGTGGACAAAATGAAAAAGGTAACCATATTTATACTTGCGGTGCTCATGGCAGTCACCTGTATTTCGACAGCGATAGCGGCAAACTGGGTGTTGTATGATAGATTTCCTACGCCAGAATATCCTAAAGGTATTACGCGTTGTTACGCTGACATCTCATCAATAAAACGGACAGGCAACAACACGTTCAAAATTATCTCTAAGGACGTCGACGAGAACGGTACCTATACTGAATGTAGAGAATTCAAAATTAAGAAATCACAGAGCCGCACGTTATATTACAAGACTGTTTTGGTGGACGGTACACTTGCAGCCTCTTCCAACAAGCCGGACGAATGGTATCGTTATTCCTCGGATTCTCCATGGGCTAAACTCTACAAAGTTGGTGTAAAACACTTAAGTCTCAAGTAGAAACGGACGTTAGAAAGCGGGGCAGAGAAATCTGCCCCGCCATTTTGTTCTGCTGTATAATACTGTTTATCATACAAAAGGCGGTGGACAGAATGAAAAAGATAACCATATTTATACTTGCGGTGCTTATGGCAGTAGCCTGTATTTCGACAGCACTGGCGGCAAACTGGGTGGAAATAGGCAGAGACAATGATAGGATTAATTTTGTAGATGCATCTTCATTCAAGCGAACAGGCAGTTCATTCAGAATACGAGAGAAAACAATTTTGCGCTCTTCGCAAGCACGAGCTGAATGTAAAAGAGTTTTTAACTTATCGAAAACCCCAGTTTATATTACAGATTGGTGGGAATATAAAATCAATAAGCCTATAGCCAGAACGATAGAGGGTGAAGAAATATACGCCAAAGATGGCACAGTTTTAATGTCATTAGCTCCGCATGGCGAATGGCATCCCATTTCGGAAACGAATCGTATTTGGCTCTTTGGCAGAAAAAAACTTGGATTAAAATGACATTAAATTTGAAGAAAGCGAAAAGGCCGCGCAGGATGAGAAAATCAAGCTGCTTGAAGCTGGACTTGAGGAAATCAAAAAACTGCTGAAAAAATAAACTTTGCAGAAAATCCAAATCAGCGGTACAAAACACAGACAGCGGCTTTTGCCGCTGTCTGTGCTGTTTCCTTTTGGAGATCTTTGTCAAGGGGAGCGATGTCTTCTGTTCTCGTCTTTTGTGATTATAAGTATACTTAGTTTTAAATTTTACGCGTCGGCAGTTTTGCGGAATTGTTTTAAGTATTTTTACTGAGTTTTGTAGAAATCAGTCGTCTGTCATTGGTCGTTAGCCGTCGGCAGTAACACTGAGCTGAAAGATAAAAACGCCGCCAAAACGCAGTGATTATGATGAAAAATCTCCGCAAAATGTGCGGAGATTTCCACAGATTGTTCTGCTTTTTGTCCTTTTTGTTCTAAACTTCAAGGTTTTTCTTCACTCGTTTTTTACTCGTTGCTTACCGCTTAATGCAGAAGTTACACGTCTTCTGCGTGGCTGGCAAAGCGCATGCCGTTTGTGTCGCGGATTTTTTTGTGTGCATTGTCTCCATGTTCATGCTTCGGTTTCCAGCGTTTTGTTTCGTTTGGCGCGGAATAAAGCTGTGCGGGTTTCATTATGGATATTCCGAGTTCTTTGTTTATTGTGTCTGCCGCTTTTTCTGCCGCAGATTTTTTTTCGTCTTTTTCTTCAAACAGCAGCTGCTGTTCACATTCTGCCTGAGAGCAAAGGTACGGTATTTCTATACCTGCTTTTGTGTAGGCAAGCCCCTTCCTGTATATGCCGTTAAGCAGTTCTCTTGCTGCTGACATGAGTGCTGCGTCAAGGTTTTGCGGAGTGTCGAAGGTTTTTTCCGCGTTGAAGTATTCTCTGTGTTCAAAACTGCCGCTTCTTATGTAAACGCGCAATTTTTTAGCCCCTGATTTTGCGGCGCGCATCTGTCGTGCCGCTGCCACGGCAAAGTTTTGCAGGGCATCGAGCAGATCGTCGTATTCTATGATTTTTTCGCCGAAGCTGCGCGATACTTGAATGGATTTTGGCATGCTGTTTTTGTTTCTTGTTTTGTGCTCTGCAGCTTTGCCGCGAAGAGCCCATATTGTGGTAAGCATCGGAGCGCCGAATTTTGCTTTTGCTTCGGTGTCGTCAAGCGCAAGCAGATGTTTCATGGTTGTAATTCCTATGGCATCCAGCCTTTTGACGTTCTGTTTTCCTATTCCCCAAACATCTTCCGGTTTAAACTGTGACATGAATTCTTCATTGCTGTAGCGGCTTTTGTCAAACCAGAATACGCCGCCGGTTTTTTCATGTTTTTTTGCATATTCTGCGGCGAGTTTGGCGAGTGTTTTGTTGGGCGCTATGCCTATTGAAACAGGAATTTTGCACCTTTTCAGCACGTCTGCGCGGATTTTTGCGCAATAAGCGGCAGGGTCTGTTACAGAGAGTATTGCAAGGTTGAGAAATGCTTCGTCAACTGAGTACTGTTCAAGGGTGTCTGTATATTCGGATAGCACGGACATAACTTTGCGCGAAATTTCCTGATACAGTGACATATTGCCGCTGCATATCTGCACGTTGTGTGCCTGAAAGAAAGATTTAAATTTAAAATATGGTGCTCCCATCGGGATTTTCAGCGCTTTGGCTTCGTTTGAGCGCGACACGACACAGCCGTCGTTTGATGACAAAACAACAACAGGCAGACCCTCAAGCGCAGGGTTTATCGTTCGTTCGCAGGATACGAAAAAATTGTTGCAGTCACACAGGCCGACTCGCCTGTCGTGCAGTGTATCGGTTAAGTTCAATCAAAGACCTCCGGAATAATAGTCAAAGCCCCATATATGAATACGAATGCGCTTGCGCTGGGCTGTTAGTATTTAAAAATAAATGTTATCGTTATTCTGCGAAAGTCCGCAGGGTTTAGCGCGTAAACAGACCAGGTATGCTGCATGCTGATTACTTAACGGTTATTCTTCCCTCCGGATGTTTATATCTGTTAGGAATTTCGCTGTTTAAGCCTTCTTTTATGTAAAGTTGCAGAGCTTCGCAGTCGGTCAGTACGGGGCATGGCAGTTTTTTCAGGCTTTTGAGCAAGGAGTAGCCGTTGCCGCCTCTGTCGAGCAGGTAGTCGATGCTTGCAATGCTGTATGTTTTGTTTTCGTCAATTTTTTCTGTCTTTCTGCCGTTTTTGTCAATGAGCCATGCGTCGCTTACGCGCCGTCTGCCGTCAATTTTTACAAAGATATTGTTTTCATCGGTAACTGCCGGAGAAGACACAGAAGTGTCAACTGTGAAGGAGATGCCTGCCACGTTCAGAAAGCCGCCGAATTCGCCGACTGCCTGTCCATCTTTTTTGTAGTCTCGCTGTATTTGGCAGCAGGAGAATTCAAGCACTTCAAGCAAGGTTTTTCCGCTGACTTCTGCCGCGCAGAGCCGGTTGTCGAACGGGAATACATTGAGCAGACTGCCGGTTGTTATATCTCCTGCAGGAATTGCAGTGCGTATGCCGCCGCCGTTTATAATGGCGATGTCCGTTTTTGCGGCGTATTTTACCGCGTCGGCGCAGAAATTGCCTATTCCTGTTTCTCTGTTTCTCGTCAGCCGTATGCCGTCTGCGGATTTGCCGGAAAGTTCAAAGGCTGTATGCCCTGCCGTTTCTGACAGCGTTTTGTCAAGTTTTTTGCGAAGTGCGGCTATATATCCGGCAACGCGCGTATCTTTTTTGTCATAGCTGCTTATCAGCTCGCATCGTATTTTTCCGTCAGGGGAGATTATTAGTTTTCCGACGTTTGCAAAGCGTGTACCGGTTGAAGTGAGAAGCACATCTTTGTTGTCTTTGTTTTTGCAAATTTCTCCCGCAAGTACATGGTGGTCGTGTCCGTCAAGAACAACATCTATGCCGTAACTGTTTTTAATTAAAGCGCGTGAGTTTATGCGGTTTTCCGTGTCGCCGAGGTGGGAAAGCAGTATAACTGTGTCTGCGCCTTCGCGTCTTGCGGCGTTGACATATTCCTGAACAGTTTTTGCAAGCCCCTCAACGGAAGCGTGTCTGCCGCCGAAAAAATTATACGCAAGTTTACCGTCTTCTTTGAAATAATCCAGCGAAACAGAGGCAAAGGTGTTAGGCGTAGTGACACCCAAAAAGGCGATTTTCCTACCGCCTGTTTCTTTAATCACATAAGGCTTAACCTTTGTAAAAATGTTTTTCTTTGAGCCGCTGTAAACAATATTGCAGTTGACGCACTGCGGTTTCAGAAGGCTGAGAAATTCTTCAAGGCGCGGCAGTCCGTAGTCAAATTCATGGTTGCCGAGAGTGTAAACGTCATAGCCTGCACGGTTTACAATGTTTATGATATCCATGCCTTTTGAGAAGGTGCAGAGAACGTCGCCCTGTATCATATCTCCGCTGTCAACGAGCAGCACATGTTCGTGCTGTTTTTCAAATTCCTGTTTCATTGCGGCAAGTCCTGCATAGCCGATATTTGAGTCAACTGCGCTGTGAACGTCGTTTGTGTACAGTATAACAGTATCTTTGCTTTTTTCGCCGCTGAAAGCTGCTGTGCATAGAATAATAGGCAGTATGAGTGCCGCGGCAAAGCGTCTTATGATTTTCATTTAAACCGCCTCCGGTTTTCTGTGTTCAATTATAGCTTATAAGATAAAAGACAGAGAGAAAGATCGGTAAAATGACACATTGACAAATAGCAATATGTCAATATAATAATTATATAATATTTTTAAAGGAGTGATAAAGATGAGCGGAGACAAAAGGACTGCAGAGGTGTTTAAGGCCTTCTGCGATGAGAACAGGGTAAAAATTTTACGGCAGCTGGCAGACGGCGAAAAATGCGCCTGCAAACTGCTTGAAGAGCTTCAGATATCCCAGCCTACGCTTTCGCACCACATGAAAATCCTTTGCGATGCAGGTGTGGTGAACGGGCGCAGGGAAGGCAAATGGATGCACTATTCGCTCGCGCACGAAGGTTTTGAAGCAGCGCGTGTAATGCTTGATACACTTGCGGGGGAATAAATATGTGGCTTTTTATCCAAAATCAGCTGCTTAAAATGGAGTGGCTGGACGCGCTTGCCGCGCGTCTGCTTGCCGCCTGCGGAATTGACGTAAGCGGACGGCTTGGCGGCAGTCTGCGCTTTTTCGTTTACGACAGCATAAAAATTCTGCTTCTTCTCTGCACGCTGATTTTCGTTATCTCGCTCATACAGAGCTATTTTCCGCCTGAAAGAAGCAGACGGATATTAAGCCGTTTCGGCGGTTTTACGGCAAGCCTCTGTGCGGCGCTGCTCGGCACGGTTACGCCGTTCTGCTCCTGCTCGTCCATCCCGATTTTCATAGGCTTTACAAGCGCCGGACTGCCGTTG
>JAZUIB010000003.1:0-27599 GCA_045642025.1 Synergistaceae bacterium | reverse complement strand
TGCAGCAAGGAAAACAAAACAGAAAACGGTTGATTTTGCTGTTAGGATGAAAATTGCGGTTTATCGCAATTCTCCTTTCTTTGTATCTATTCTCTCAGTCATTGTTTTTCGTAATTGTTTCTTTGAGTCATTGACTTTTTTGTAATTGCTTTTTATCAGTCATTGGTTTTTATTCACAACACCCTCCCATATATAAATCTGCAACGAGATGGTATAAAAAGCAACCGGCTTGATACAAAAAAATAAATAATTCTGCAAAAATTAACAACACCCTCCATATATAAATCTGCGGACAGCCCTCTGATTTTTGAAGGAAGAAACGGAAAGCCAAACAAATATCAAATGCAAAATTCAGACAAAAAAAACTGAGGCGAGATTTCTAATTTTAACGTAAATGCGACATAGAGCATTGACATTACAGGATGAAATGCTGTTTTTAGCAGTGAATGACAGTTAAATATTATTTTAAAAATCAACTAATGTTTTGCAAGAAATCACCGTGCGAAGAAAAAACGGGTGACAAAAACTACTTGACGGAGTATAAATTTTTGGTATAATCTTCTTCGTTGAGCGCCGGGGTGGTGGAATGGTAGACACTGCGGACTTAAAATCCGCTGAACGCAAGTTCGTGCGGGTTCGAGTCCCGCTCTCGGCACCAAGGAGAGTTTTGTAAATCGCGGGGTAGAGCAGTTCGGTAGCTCGTCGGGCTCATAACCCGGAGGTCGGAAGTTCAAATCTTCCCCCCGCAACCAAATATGGCGCTGTAGCTCAGTTGGCTAGAGCTATCGGTTCATACCCGATCGGTCACCGGTTCGAGTCCAGTCAGCGCCACCATGAAATTTATCCGCGGTTATCCGCGGATTTTTTTATATTTTGCCAGAAGGTGTTTTGACTGAATATTAAATGAGTGCTAAGAATATCTTTGGCTGTTTTGTGTGCATTGACAGTTGCAATTATTTGTTCTGCAGCTGCTATGGTGTCGGACAAACTTATAATAAATTTCTTCAATGTCGGAAAAGGTGGCTGTATTTTAGCGCAACAGGCTGAGCACAATATTAATGACTGATGCAGGTTATGTGGAAACGATAGATGTGCGCATGCAGAACTGTAGGAAAGGTTTGGTTTGAGTAGCCTCGATGCACTATCCTGAGCCACTATGACAATGAGCACATCTGGGGAACAGAGGGAAATTTATGGCAAATGTCCTGTTGGGGAAGTGTATGAAACAGCTTAAGATAAATCGAAATGTAAACATATTGACCGTTACAGACAAATGCTGTGAATCTCTCAAAAATTGGGTTGTAGTGAAGGAAATAACAAAATTTAAATCTGTGAACTAAAGGTTACAATTTACCACAAGCCATATATAGATATGGTCTCAAATGACTTGTCTCTTGTCGTAGTACTTGAGTTCGGAGACAGAAAATTTCTTTTAGGGGAGACAAGCTAATGAAGCGAATGAAAATGCTGCTAATGGAGCAGTTTTAGGGGAGGTTGGGTTTATGAAACTGCTCATCACATTTTTCTCTTTTGAAAAGCAAAGTATTCAAAAAAATTTATTATGCGTGCAGACCAAAATTCGCTGCTGCAATCAATTGTCGCTGGAAATGACATCAAAAATTCTCCAACGTTTTGTTTATGTTTGGCAATGTGCCGCTTTATAGATATCAAAACAGCGATATAACAGTTGTTTGTGACGCGGAGGCAACTGAAATTAAGCGACAAAAAACGAATGGCTGCTGTCCTTCGTTTTTTGTCGCATTGTTTAATTATTCGTCATCCTCAAATTCAAGATTGTGTTCTGCAGCACATTCGCCGCATACTACTACGGACTTGCCGTTTTCGTCTTCTGCTTCATAAAATATGTCGCAGCATTCTTTCAGAACTTTTCCGCAAAGGGCACATACCAGCATCAGGAAACTCCTCCTTCAATTTGTCCTGTAATTATTAAATATTATTTTTTGCGAACTGTCCAGCCGAAAGTTCCAAGTTTTCTCCCGAGTGCAAAATATTCACCGTGACTGTATGCAAGGAGATGGGCTTTTTCAAGCTGCAGCCTGCCTTTTGAATCCAATAGTGTTTCCTCAACGTCAACGGCCAGCGTGCGCCCAATAAACATTGAGTGGCTTCCGAGAGGAATTATTTTTTCAACCTTGCATTCGATATTGACAGGACTTTCTTTGATCAGTGGTGCTGAAAGCTGAGATGAGGTTTCGGGCGTAAGGTGCATTTGGACGAATTTGTTTCCGTCACGACCTGATTTAACCCCGCACCAGTCTGTCGCTTTGGCAAGTTTTTCTGTTGTCAGATTAATCACAAATTCACCGCTTTTTTCAATAATCCCATAAGAATAACGTTCGGGTCTTAGTGAAATGTAAACCATAACAGGATCTGAGCAAATAGTGCCTGTCCATGCCGCTGTCATTGCGTTTGGTTCTTCGGTCGTGCCGCAAGAAACAAGCACTGCAGGCAGCGGATATAAAAGTGTACCAGGTTTCCAAGTCTGTTTCATATAATCACCTCATGTAAACTTTATGTGCTAATTATATAAAAAAGAATATTATTTGTAACAAAATTTTAGCAGAAATTTTACCGTATTTATCCCAATTGTCATATTTTTAGTGTATAATGATTGTGGATAGGAATTGTCTTTTGTACTATTTTTGTTGCATTGAAGTGTGAAGAGTGAAACATGTCGGAATGAGTTTGTTTTTATTGCTGTATATACAAATCTGTTGTCGGTAATATCGAAAAATATGCCATTGTATAAGATGTAAAACTTTTTGTACTGTGAAGGGTGGTGAATATGTTGGCGGAGAATATGGCGCAGGAAATCAGAGATTTTGAAGAGGCAGCGAAGAAAATCGTTGCTGATGCCAAAGCGGAAGCCGGTAAAATGCTTGCTGCCGCACAGGTTGATTCGGAACAGGCTTTGAAAAAAACAAAGCAGGAATGTCACAGGCAGTGGCGTGAATCAATAGCGGCAGCCGAAAAAGAGGCTGAAGACAAGGCAGTCGAACTTCTCAAAAAAGGCAAAGAAGAAGCAGATGCCTTCTATGAGAAAGAAAAAGCGTCAGTCAAGGCAGCAGCTGACTGGCTGGTCAAAGAGGTGATAACAACGTATGGCACTCGCTAGAATGTGCAAGGCTAGGGCTGCCGTGCACAAATCAGTAGCTGCCGAGTTGTCCCAGAAAATTCAGAATTTAGGCTGCTGTCAGTTTGTTTCAAAATCAGGCGAACTTAAAGACGGTGACATTGCTAAAGCGCTTCGTACGAAGTTGAAACTGACAGAAGAAACTCTTGCCGATGCGAAATTCGTATGCAGAGTACTCGAACCGTTCGAACAGAACAAAACGGGCGGTATGGCAAAAATGCTCGGAGACATTCCGCAGATGACGCTTGGCGAACTTTCTGAAAAGACAAATCAGCACAAATTTGTGTCGCAGGTTGCATGGCTGCGCCAAAAAGAAAAAGAAAGCACGGAACTGCGTTCAGAACTTGCAAAGCTGAAAGCTCAGGTCGTACAGCTTTCCGCGCTGGAAAAAATTGAATATCCGCTTGAACTTTTTACGGCGGGAACTGAAGAAATCACCGGAAGTATCTATGCTGTTCCGGCAAATGTTGTCGGTGCCTTGGAAGAGAAACTGAATGCGGAATTCGGCAGTTTAGTCGAATTTAAGCATTATGCGGGAGACGTGAAAGAAGCCGCGTGTCTTTGCACTGTGCTCTGCAGACAGAGTGACGCAGAAAAGCTGCGTGATACCGCTTCTGAATTTGGTCTTACAAAAGTTGAAGTTGCCCGCGAATTCAAGAGTGAGGCACTTGTTGAAAAAGCGAAGATTGAAGCGGAAATCACAGTGCTTGAGAAGAAAGATGCAAAAATTCAGGAAGAACTTACTGAAAGGGCAGACGAATATCTTGCCCACGCGCGTCTTAACTGCGACCACCTGACTATTCTTCGCGACAGGGCTGTTGCGGCGCTTGAAGGCGAACCTACGGATAACGTACTTATTTGGGATCTCTGGATTCCAAGGGAACGCTTTGCCGAGGTTGAAGTTCTGTTCAAAGAATACGAAGCTGCCACAGACTTTGCCGAAATTGAGCCTGATGAGGGTGAAAACGCTCCGACACTGCTCAAAAACCCAGGCTGGTCGAATTCTCTTGAGCCTCTTACGCTTATGTACGGAACACCCACCTACGGCGCTGTAGACCCCACTACAGTTATGGCGCCTTTCTTCTTCCTGTTCCTTGGTATGTGCTTCGGTGACGCAGGATACGGGCTCATTTTGTCCGCCTTCTTCGGTTATTATCTTGTTCGCTACAAACTTTCGCCGACACTTCGCAAATTCTTCATTATGCTCTTTGTCGGCATGATATGCACGGTAATTTTTGGTGTCATATCCGGTTCTTTCTTCGGAGACGCGATAACAGCGTTCGGTTTTATGAAACCTATAGTGCCGCTTGCGAAAAAATGCCAGTTGCTTGACCCTATGAATGACCCGATGACACTTCTTACAATATCGCTCATTCTTGGTTTCGTTCAGGTCATTTTTGGCGTATGCTTGGCATTCTTCATGAACTGGAAAAACGGCGACAAATTTGCCGCTGTCGCAGACCAGGGGGGCTGGATACTTTTCCTTGTAGGGCTTGTTATGACAGGTCTTACAATGTCAGGAAAACTCCCCGCGTCGCTTTCGCTTGTGTCAAAAATTCTCGCAATCGGCGGCGCGCTGCTTCTTGTCTGTACACAGGGAAGGTCAAAACCGACAATTTTCGGAAAGGCATTTTCAGGTATCATGAGCCTTTACGATGTTACCGGCTATCTTGGAGATGTTCTCAGCTACAGCAGACTTCTTGCGCTTGGGCTGGGCTCTGCGGCGGTTGGTCTTGTTATCAATCTGCTTTGCAATTTGATAGCACCTATGAGGTTTATAGGCATTCCGCTTGCAATAGCGCTGTTCATTTTCGGACACGGCTTCAGCATAGCGGTCAACCTTCTTGGCGCATTTATACATCCGCTTCGTCTGCAGTATGTTGAATTTTTCGGAAAATTCTACGACGCAAACGGTACAGATTTTAAACCGCTCAGAAACGAAACACAGTTCGCTAAAATCAGCGGCTAATCAAAGCGCACAAGTTTCATAATTAACATAAAATCAAATTCAAATCACAACAACGGAGGTAATCTTATGGACGTTATTTCAGCAATGACACAGCAGTTGGGTCCTGTTCTTGCAGTATTAGGCGCAGCTTTGGCAGTAGGTTTTGCAGGCGCAGGCTCTGCATGGGGCATAGGCCTTGCAAATGAGGCGGCAGCAGGAATTATGACTGAGGACCCGAAGAAATTTGGTTACGCACTCGTTCTTCTTGCACTCCCAGGCACACAGGGTATCTATGGACTTCTCGTTGCGGTTCTCGCTCTTCAGAATGCGGGACTTCTCGGCGCCGGCGAGCTTTGCGGACTTTGGAAAGGTCTCGGAATTGGACTGTCATGCCTTCCTATCGCAATTGTTGGCTTCTATTCAGCCATTTGGCAGGGCAAATCATCTGCAGCATCAATCCTTATGATTTCAAAACCTCCGGAAGAAATCGGTAAAGCGGTCATCCTTCCCGCCATGTGCGAAACCTACGCCGTTTTCGGACTTCTTGTCAGTATTCTTATGCTGACCGGTATCGGTAAATTCTAATCGGGTAAAGACTATGTCTTTGGCTCAGATTACGGAAAAAATCAAAAAGGACGCGCAGGGCGAAGCTGACAAGATTCTTGCGGAAGCAAGAGAAGACTCAGCTGTGCAACTGAAGAAATCAGAAGCCGAATGTGAAAGCATCCGTGCTGATTTCAAGGCGCGCTTTGACGCTGAGCGTCCTGAAATTTTCCGTCGCAGGGAGATTGTTGCCGGACTTGACATTAACAAAATGCAGCTTCAGGCAAAACGCAATCTTATAGCTGACGTTTATAAAGCAGCGCTTGAACAACTCAGCAATCTTTCGAAGGACGATTATCTTGACTTCTGTGAGAGACTGCTTGACGAACTCGGCGCAAAAGAAGGAGAACTTCAGCTTTCCGCAGACGAAAAATACATTGACAAAGCATGGGTTGATGCCTACAACAAAAAAGCGGGCGCAGCTCTTGTGCTTTCAGAAGACAAAGCAGACATCAGCGGAGGTTTTATCCTTGAGCATGACAAAATAATTGCCAACTGCTCATGGGATATGCTTCTTCAGGTCGCACAGGAACAGAAGGAAACCGACGTTATTAAACGTCTTTTCCCGACGGCATAGGAGGTGCTTTAATGTCACGTCAGGAAGCTTACGGCTACTGCTCGGCACGCATTCGTGCAATGGAGCTTCGTCTTCTTGACGCCGCAGTAATACAGCGAATGCTTGATGCGGAAGATATTCAGGCGACACTCAAGGTACTTGAAGAGACTTCCTATTCCGCGTCGCTGGCGGCTCAGTCAGGCGGAGTAATAAATTACGAAAAAGCGCTTGAAGCCGACCTGCTTGCTACCTATGAAGAACTTCGTTCATTTGTACCGGACAAAGAGCTTGTAAACATCCTCAGACTGCAGTATGATTTCCATAACGTTAAGGTCATGCTCAAAAGCGGATTTAACAAAAAAGAGGGCGGAAAACAGAGACTTGATCTGCTCACCTCTCTTGCTTCCTATCCGGTTGACGAACTTGTTTCAAAAATTGAGACAGAAGAATACGCACTGCTGCCGTACGGTCTCAATCTTCTTGTTCCGCAGATTGTTGCTCTTTGGGAACAAAATCATGATATTCTTGAGGTTGAACGTTTGCTTGACAAAGGGCTGTTTGCTGCGATGCTTTGGCTGGCGCGCGAACTTGAAATGCCCGGCATAATCGCTTGGGTGCGAGCAAAAATCGATGGTGAAAACATTCGTTCGCTGCTTAGGCTTAAACGCTTTGGCTACGATGCTGCACGCGCGCTGCCGTTCCTCTACGAAGGTGGAAATATCTCAGTACAGCAGCTTGCGGCACTTATAGCAGAGCCGTTTGAAAGCTGGTCAAGAGCGCTTGTTTTCTCTGACCTCGGTACAGTGCTTGGAAAAATTGATGCTTCAGACAACTTCTCCGAACTTATCCTTGGTTTGGAAAAGGCACTCGACGAATTCTGCATTGAACAGTTGGCAAAAACCTGCAAAGGTGCGCCTGCTGCGGAGAACGTACTAGCTTACCTTCTGAAAAAGGAAACAGAAATCAAAAATATCCGCATGATTTTAGTTTCGAAAGACGGAAAAGACAACAGTCAAGTAAGGAGGTTGCTGCGCAATGCCGGATAATACGTCAAAAATGGCTGCAATAGGCAGCTACGACAGCGTGCTTCCGTTCAAAGCAATCGGACTTGACACAGTTGTCATTACAGAGGAAAACAAAAGCTCACTCTATGGTATCCTCACGAATTTTTCGGGAGAACGCTATGTGGCTGTATTTGTCGAAGAAGCAGTTTATGCCACAAACACGGACATCATCAAAGATATAGACAGCACTTCAGATATGTGCATTATACCTGTACCAAACCAAAGCGGCTCCATGGGAATAGGACTTGAAGCGATTCGAAAAACCGTCGAACGCGCGGTCGGCATGGACATCTTTGGCGACAATTAGCAGAGAAAGGGAAGGCGAAATATATGGCTGCTCCTAAAAACATTACAGGATATATTTCAAAAATATCAGGCCCTCTTGTTATTGCAAGCGGCATGACAGGCGCAAGCATGTCTGACGTCTGCAAGGTCGGCAAAGCAGAGCTTGTTGGTGAAATTATCGAGCTTAAAGGCGACACAGCGTCGCTTCAGGTTTATGAAGAAACGTCAGGTCTTGCAACAGGTGAGCCTGTAGTTTCAACCGGTCAGCCGCTCAGCGTTGAGCTGGCGCCCGGTCTTATTGAACAGTTCTACGACGGAATTCAGCGTCCACTCGAAAGCATTGAACGTGCCGCAAAGTCACCGTATATCCTTCGCGGCATCAGTGTTCCAGCAATCGACCGTGAAAAACGCTGGGACTTCAAACCGCTTGTCAAAGCAGGCGATGAAGTGGCAGAGGGTGACTTCCTCGGCATCGTAAAGGAAACAATCCTTGTTGACCACAAGGTTATGGTTCCTGTCGGACTCAAAGGAAAAGTCAAAGAAATAAAAAGCGGCGACTTCAACGTTGAAGAAACAATCGCCGTTATCACAGACGAAAAAGGCACAGACCATGACGTCGCTATGCTCCAGAGATGGCCTGTGCGTAAAGCGCGTCCCGTTGTAAAACGCCTTGCTCCTGAAATTCCTCTTACAACAGGTCAGCGCGTTGTTGACATGTTCTTCCCTATCGCCCGCGGAGGCACAGCTTGTGTTCCTGGGCCTTTTGGAAGCGGCAAAACAGTTATTCAGCACCAGCTTGCAAAATGGGCAAATGCCGAAATCGTTGTTTATATCGGCTGCGGCGAACGCGGCAATGAAATGACCGACGTTCTTCGCGAGTTCCCCGAACTCATTGACCCGAACTCGGGGCAACCGCTTATGAAACGTACACTTCTTATAGCAAACACGTCCAATATGCCGGTTGCAGCCCGTGAAGCTTCCGTTTATACAGGCATCACAATCGCAGAATATTTCCGCGACATGGGTTACTCAGTCGCTCTCATGGCAGACTCAACCTCACGCTGGGCGGAAGCGCTTCGCGAAATGTCAGGACGACTCGAAGAAATGCCCGGTGAAGAAGGATACCCTGCATACCTCGGTACGCGACTTGCATCCTTCTACGAACGCGCAGGCCGTGCAATCTGCCTTGGAAAAGACGGCAGAGAAGGTGCTGTTTCTGTTATCGGCGCAGTTTCACCTCCGGGCGGTGACCTTTCAGAACCTGTCACACAGAACACCTTCCGCGTTACCAAAGTTTTCTGGGGACTTGATTCAGCGCTTGCATATCAGCGCCATTTCCCGGCAGTTAACTGGCTCACGAGCTATTCGCTCTATGCTCAGACACTTGGCGAATACTGGGATGCAATCTATGACGGCGAATGGAGCACGGCGCGCACTGAAGCCATGGGACTTCTCGAAGACGAAGACAAACTTAACGAAATCGTGCGTCTTGTCGGTATAGACGCTCTTTCAAAAGAAGAACGCATGGTGCTTGAAACCTCAAAATCAATACGCGAAGACTTTCTGCATCAGAATTCCTTCCATGAAATTGACACCTATGCGTCAATGGACAAACAGTTCAAGATGCTCAGAAACATCCTCACGTTCCATCATCTTGCAATGCAGGCACTCAAACGCGGCGCGCAGCTTACAGCGGTAACTGAACTTGACGTTCGCGACCAGATTGCCCGTATGCGTTACACGCTCGAAACAGAACTTGAAAAACTCGATCAGCTTGAAGATGAAATCAAACGTGCGATTGGCAAAGTAACAACCGGAGGTGATACAAATGTTGCCTAAGGAGTATAAAACCGTTTCCAACCTTTCCGGCCCTCTTATGATGGTTGAACGCGTCGGAGACGTCAGCTACGATGAACTTGCTGAAATACGCCTTGCAAACGGCGAAAAGCGCCGCGGCAAAGTTCTTGAACTTGACGGAGATAAAGCCCTCGTACAGGTTTACGAAGGCAGTTCGGGCATTGACGTTGCGTCAACAAAAGTACGTTTCCTTGGAGACGTTCTCAAACTCCCTGTTTCAAAAGATATGCTTGGTCGCATATTCAACGGACGAGGCGCTCCCATTGACGGAGGTGCGCCGATACTTGCCGAAACAAGCCTTGATGTAAACGGAAACCCGATGAATCCATTCTCACGCGACTACCCGTCAGAATTCATACAGACAGGTATCTCAACAATCGACGGCATGAACCCACTTGTTCGCGGACAGAAACTTCCAATATTCTCAGGCTCAGGTATGCCGCACAACCGCATGGCAGCGCAGATTGCACGCCAAGCAACAGTTCTCGGCGGCAGCGCGGGCAATTTTGCTGTTGTATTTGCAGCCATGGGTATTACATACGAAGAAGCCAGCTTCTTCATGGAGGACTTCCGTAAAACAGGCGCACTCGAACGCACCGTTATGTTTGTCAACCTTGCGGACGACCCTGCAATCGAACGTATCGCAACGCCGAGACTTGCCTTGACATGCGCAGAATACCTTGCATTTGAGCACGGTATGCACGTCCTTGTCATACTCACAGACCTTACAAACTACTGCGAAGCTCTTCGCGAAATCTCCGCAGCACGCAAAGAAGTCCCAGGACGCCGCGGATATCCGGGCTACCTCTACACTGACCTTGCCACTATGTACGAACGAGCAGGCAGACTCAGCGGCAGAGAAGGCTCAATTACGCAGCTTCCGATACTTACAATGCCTGAAGATGACAAAACGCATCCGATTCCTGACCTTACAGGCTATATAACTGAAGGACAGATTATCCTTTCACGCGCACTTCACCTCAAAGGCATCTATCCGCCGGTTGACGTTATGCCATCTCTTTCACGACTGAAAGACAAAGGTATAGGCAAAGGCAAAACACGCGAGGACCACGCAGACCTTATGAATCAGCTCTTTGCTGCCTACTCACGCGGAAAAGACGCAAAAGAACTTGCGGTTATCCTCGGTGAATCCGCACTCAGCGAAGAAGACAAAGCATTTGCAAAATTCTCAGATCGCTTTGAAGATGAATACGTACGTCAGGGCGAATATGAGAACAGAACAATCGAACAGACACTTGCACTCGGCTGGAAGCTTCTTACAATCGTTCCGAAACGTGAACTCAAACGCGTAAGAGACGAATACATCGAAAAATACCTGCTTGGCGCAGTACTCGACAAAGAAGCATAGGTGACCTTCAATGGTAAAGGCACTGAACGTTAACCCCAATCGCATGGAGCTTTCCCGTATCAAGAGAAAGCTCGTGGTTGCTAAACGCGGACACAAACTACTCAAAGACAAACAGGATGCGCTCGTAAAAGAATTCCTTGAACGCGCGAAAGCAGTTTGGAAACTGCGCAAAGAAATAGAAAACGAGATAGGCAGTTGTTACAAAGGTTTCCTTCTCGCCAGCGCGCAGACACTTCCCGAAATCCTTGACCAGACCCTTATGTGTTCCGGTGGTAACCTTCAGGTAAATGCGACCTACAAAAACATAATGAGTGTTAAAGTGCCTGTATTTGAAATTCCGCCGCAGTCAACAGAACTCAGCTACGGACTTGGAATATCCCCCGGCAGTTTTGATGTTGCGCTTGAACAATTTATTACCATCATGCCGCAACTTGTCAGACTTGCCGCAGACGAAAAGGCACTGAAATCGATGTCTCTTGAAATCGAACGCACGAGACGTCGCGTCAACGCGCTAGAGCATGTTATGATACCACAGTTCACCGAAGCGGTGCATTCCATCTCGATGAAACTCGAAGAACAAGAACGCTCTACACTCAGCCGACTCATGGTAATCAAAGACATCGTCAGAAACCACTAACAGACAAAGACAGCCTTCCTTTCGGAAGGCTGTCTTAAATTTTATATAGCATTATTGTTCTATTAAAAGTCTTCTCGTTGTAAGACCCAAATAAGATGAGAGAAACACAAAAACGAACCAGTAAAATTAGTTAAGACGTGAGAAGAATACAGACTTTCCGAAGGACCGCTAACGGACTACGAAAACCAGAACGAGATACATTGTTCAAAGGTTCTGACAGAAAAAGCACTTTCGGTCAACGGAAAATTCAAAAGCAATATGAAAACAACTGTACATTTCAGTAGTAAATTTTCAGAAAATGTAACAATCAATACTGAATAAACATACATTGCAGTATATATTGGTGAACAGAAACTCAATCTTAATTACAGCAGACGTGTCAAACTGAAAAATAATGAGAGAATATTCAAAGCAACTGTAAAATATTATAACCTTGACGAAGACTGTATAAAATAAATATTTGTTGCTGTACAGGCACGTTACATTTGCCATTGAACATGAAACATTTGTTTTGCAAAATATACTGAAGAAAAAATGTCTTCTGCAGGGATCTGTTTACTATAACAGAGAGGGAATCGATATAATTGACGAAAAAATATGCAATATTCATAAGTCCTAGAAGCTATGTAGATGAATAGTCGCAGATAAGCGGCAATGCATTTGTAAAAAAATAAATTATAAATTTTAAATTTTAAATGCTGGTAAATACACATATTGTGTAAAAATGTAATTGACAACATAAAATATACTAAATTATAATAATTGGCGAAGTACTTTCCATGTACGAATGTTTTGCTATAGTATGATTGGACTGCAAGTACATTAAATTATCAAAAAAATATATTATATTAGTAACATCATTATAAAAAGGAGTGTTGACAGTGGCTATAATTAATGTTGTCAAATATGACGGCGGGCCGGAAACATTTGCGTGGAAGTTCCCTTGTCAGGAGTTAGGAACATGGACGCAGGTGATAGTTAATGAATCACAGGAAGCAATACTGTTTAAAGGCGGTCAGGCCTGTGACTTGATGGGGCCAGGCAGACATACTCTTGATACTGCCAATATCCCGATTTTAAACAAAATTGTTAATATTCCGTTTGGCGGTAAATCACCGTTCACTGCTGAAGTATGGTATGTAAACAAAATACATTCTCTTGATATAAAATGGGGAACCAGTTCGCCGATACAGTTACAGGATCCTAAATATAAGCTGCTTATATCTGTGCGTGCTTTTGGACAGTTTGGTATTAAAATAGAAGACTCAAGAAAATTTCTTATGAAACTTGTAGGTACGCTTCATGGATTTAATAAAGCAGACATACAGTTGTATTTCAAAGGTCTTTATTTAACAAAAGCAAAAGATGCAATATCACAGTATTTGGTTAAAAAACAGGTAAGTATTCTTGAAATCAATGCATATCTTGATGAACTTTCAGAATTTCTTAAAGAGCGTATGGGAAAGATATTCAGCGACTATGGCATTGGATTGATTAACTTCTATGTTAACGATATTAACGTTCCAGAAAGTGACCCTGCAGTTGTTAAACTCCGCGATGCTTTATCAAAGCGTGCAGAGATGGATATTATTGGATACAGCTATGTTCAAGAGCGGTCATTTGATACACTGGAAGGTGCTGCCACAAATCCGAGCTCTGGGCAGGCTGGTCTAATGGGGGCTAGCATAGGTTTGGGAATGGGAGTTGGAATAGGTGCTCCTATGGGCAACCAGATGGGTACATTGGCGCAGAATATCAATACAGCCCCAATGAAGCGCTGCCCTAAATGCGGCCGCGATATGCCTGTCAGTATTAGATTCTGCGGACACTGCGGTGAAGATACAGAAGATACAAGCACAAGAGAAAACAAAAAATCTGCAGATATGATTACTTGTAATAAATGTGGTACAGAATATCCGAAGACTGCTAAATTCTGCCCTCAGTGCGGTGACCACTATAATCCGTGTCCGTTCTGCGGCGCTGATTTAGATGATAACGCAAAAGTATGTGCTGCCTGCGGCAAAACACTCCCTCAACCGTGTCCTAAATGCGGAGCTGCAATTACCCCAGAAGCTAAATTTTGCCCTGAATGCGGAGCTGCACTAATCAAAAAATGCGCTAACTGCGGTAAGGAAATAGAACAGAGTACAAAATTTTGCCCTGAATGCGGGACAAAATTGCTTTAAGCGGAGGGGTTCAATATGACAGAACGTTCCAAAATAACTTCTTTAATTGTTATAGAATTGTTAATATTACTGACAACACTGGCGATTTTTTTCTGTAGCGACTGGGGAATTCAGGCTAACAGAATAGATGTTATTTCCCTTTTGTTTGTGATTATTGCTGAATTGGTACTGTTCAGCGCGTTGGTTGTAATTGTACTGGACTATGCAAGAGCTTTTAATATAAGTGCTTTCAGTACAGTTTCTGTGCTATATTTTCTATTTACGCTTATAATGGTATTTATGCGTGATTCATACTATGACGAAGTCACACGGTACAGTATGCATCAGGCGGTAGGAATTGTTGCTTTATGTGTATTATTCCTTCTTTTCTATCTCGCGGCTTCAAAAATAAAGACCTCTGATGATGCATTAGCAGTAAAATTTGCGTTTATGCAGGATATAGAATCTAGACTAATGCAGCTGAAATCTGACAGCAAATGCAGCGATTACAGGTCAGAGCTTGAACAACTTTGTGAAGATGCGCATTACTCGGATAAAACAGTCTTTGGTGATATAGATAAAGATATCGACTCCAGTCTGAAAGAACTTGAAACATTATTTAGTTCTGCTGAGGAAGAAGAGAAAATAAAATCTGTTCTTACAGAATTGAAAGATCTATTCGCCAAACGCAAACATGGACGCGCTATAAACAGCAGAGGCAGTTTCTAATTACTGCTAACCATAAAGGGATATTTGAATGAAAAAGTGTTTGTATTGTGATTCCGTTGTAGATGATAAACTGAACTATTGTCCACACTGTGGCGCAGTATTGCCGAAGGTGTCAGCACAGACTCCAATCATGCAGCAACCGCGACAAACTCAACAGACGCCATATACGCAGCCAAGTGCTCAGCAACGTGATAACACATCAAAAATAATAGGAATAGCGGCTGCAATAATTATGCTTGTAATACTTGCTTTCAGCATAGGTGTAAAGATAACGGATAGCAATGTGACGATAGACAATAGTGCTGTAAGTAATACATCTTCTTCTAACAATTATTCGAGTTCAGCTTCGGCTGAAACTGAAGCGCCTCCAGAAAAAAAACAATCATATAATCATACCGGCTGGTGTTTAATTAACGGTACACATGTTAATATGAGGCAGTATCCGAGTTTGTCCGCAGGTGTAATATTCCAGTTCCCTGGTTATGAAGAAGTCTATGTTTCTGAGGTATCTCCAGTGTATGACGGAAAATATCCTTGGTGCAAAATTTCTTATAAAGGATATGAAGGTTGGGTATACGGTCAGTTTGTAAAATAAGGAGACGGAGACAATATGTATACTAATGAAATCGCTCGCACAAAGAAACGCAAAAAAACGCTAATAATACTATCATTGGTATTTGTCGCAGGGGTTTTTGCAGGTCTTGCGCTTGACAGAGTAGCTTTTTGTTTTGATGTAGAAAAACGTGAAAAAACTACATCAAGTGAGAAAAAAATGGAGACGCCTTCAAAATCAACTGGTAATGCAAGCAATAGTTCTGCTGCACAAAAAAATGTTTCTAAAGAACCAAAGAACCCCGAAAAACAAAACGGGTCTTCATCACAGACGGTGCAAACCAGCGGTTACCGTCGCCCTGAAAAGGGAAAATGGATATTGATTGATAAAGGGACACATAAGCTATATGTTATGGACGGCAAAAATCCAAAGCCGATAGAAACGTATGGAGTTGCAACAGGAAAAAATCACGGAAATAAAACCAAGTCTGGGGACTTTCGTACACCCGAAGGTGACGATTTTTATGTGCAGTCAGTACAGGATGCTAGCACATGGTCACATGATTTCCATGACGGTAAAGGTGTTATAAAAAATGCCTATGGTCCATGGTTTATCAGACTTCATACAGGCTGGAACGGAATAGGAATTCACGGAACTCATGACCCTAAATCAATCGGCAAGGATGCGACTGAAGGATGCATAAGGCTTAAAAATACAGATGTTCATGAGTTAAAGAAATATATTAAAAGCGGGATGAAGATAGTTATAGTCAGAAATGGCAAAATTACGCCGCCTGCAAAAAGCACCACTCAGGATAGTGGTCCGCGAGAAAGCAACAAAGAACGTACTGAAGATAAAAAGAAAAAAGGCAGTCAAGATAGAGGTGTGCATCAGTTACTAGCATTAAAAGCAACACAGACAAAATTAGCGAATTTCTGAAAAATAAAGAAGATGAAAAAAATACAAAAGGTCAAGATGTCCAAAATAGATCTGAAACAAGTAAGCAGAATTAATAAAAGATGTGATACAAATCGAATGGATAATGTAGATAAGGAGCAGAGATAACTATAATGGCAGGTACAAAAAAATGTCCGTACTGCGGGGAATTTTTTGACAGTGGTTTGAGTTATTGTCCCTATTGCGGTGCTACATATTCAGAAGAGGCTGCTAAACAGGCATACACGCAACGAGTTATACAGGAGCAGAGCGAGAAGTCTGATAAGTCCGTCAAGAACGGGAAAAAAATATTTATACTGCTTGCTGTTATAGCAGTATGTTGTCTTATGTATTTTTTATGTGTAACAGATAACGAACCGGATAAATCTGCAGTGCCTGATACTGTTCGGCATACTGTAACAGAGGAACAAAAGGTTGTTCATAATGCCGTGATAGTTAAAACTGACAAAAAACAACCGCGGGTATCCGTTGCTCAAAAGAAAATAAAAAGGATTGATAAATCAAGAAAAACGACTAAATCGGTAGTTGTTCCGCGCGTGAACAAAAATAAAGTTACCTCCTCAAAACCTAATACAAATTCAGTTGTTAAAAGTTCGGCGAGTAACTCGGAACACAATGCCGCAAGAGAAGCAGCCAAAAAACGCAGAGAAGAAAATCTTCGCAGGATACAGAACGAATATTAAAACTATTAAAAACGGTTTAATTCGTAAATAAAGGAGAGGTCGCAATGAAAAAAGTTATAGCTGTACTCATGATAATTCTACTTGCCGCTACACCTGTATTTGCCAGTCCGCGCGGGCATCATCCGCGCCCGCAGCCACAGCGGCAACATTCACGTCCGCATCCACGCCCGCAGCATCACCACCATCACCATCACAGCAGTTCAGATGACTCATCAATAGGTACTGCCGCAGGTATTGTGGCAGGATTAGCTGTATTGGGTGCATTGCTTGGCGCCGCCGATAATAACAGCCAGAATAATGAAGAGAGAATAAAAGTGCAGAAAACGCTGATTGACCATGCTACAGGATATGCAGAAGATTTTGTTGCTGCGGCATCGCAGGTCGGTGCGCAACGTGCAATGGAAGCCACCAGAAGAATGTTTATGGATAATAATGTGTCTGCAGAAATCAATAATAATGATGTGCTTACAGCACGCATGGATGGTGGAGAAGAAGTCGATTTTGAACTGGATTCAACTGGAAGATATATAACTGTAACTGCACGTGTACCGGATATGGATTTGGCAGAAAAAGTGCGCAGAGAAATACATATGTCTAGTGAAAGTGTGCTGCTTTCCAATGATACGCAGTTCAGTATGCTTGAATCTGCAGGTTTTGATGTATCCGACAAAGCTAAAAGCAGGGAAGGGTATCTTATAATCGAAAGTGTCAGGCCAGGAAGCGCAATGGCAAATTTAGGGGCTATGGCGGGCACAGAACTTTACATGGTTAATAATATAAATACGAAAAACTGCTCGGCTCAGGAGCTCAGAGACCATATCAGACAATGTGCAAAGGATCATATGGGTATAACAGTTGTGTTTATGGATCCGGATGGAAAGCAAAAAAATATTGATATAAATCTCAGATAATTGTTATTATGTAATTTAATACTTCATTCTGTCGCTGGTAAAATATGCTCTGATATTACGAAATATTACTGCGCAGAGTGAGGTATTTTTATATATAACATATGTTTATTATGAATAATGACGTGAAAGTGTATATGAAAAAGAAACTGCTATTTTTATTTACGTTTATATTGCTTACAGTGGTCTTTGTGCCTGAAGTTTCGGCAGTATATTTTGTTCCCGGAACACAGCACTTCAAGCCTTGCGGAAGTCCTTTGTTTGTCAACCTTAGGTCAAACTGGCAAAGGGCAAAACTTACAGCAGATAAGGCATATTACTATGCTCCAACGTCCGGAAATGGCAATTATTACTATGCAGACCAACTGATTGCATACCGCACACAGAGTATAAAAAATTCAGTAAGGAATAAATACAGGTTAAATCAGACACCTTTTTATATGTATGTGAAAGCAAAATTTGCACTTAACGGCAGACAGATGGTGGTTGATTATGCTGCTATCTGCGATAAACAGGGGCATGTAATTGTCTGTTGCACAAAACCGGTTAAACAACAGGTGCTGGATGGCAGTGTTGACAGGATTGTGTTTAGTGCAATCGCTGATTGGTAATGGCAGAATGAATTTGTATAAAAATTTGTAAGTTACATTTATGTTTGTGAGGTAATGAAAAATGAAAAAAGTTATTATAGTACTTGCAATTATGGCAGTTCTTTTAACCGGCACCGCTTTTGCTTATACTCTGCCTACCGTTAATGGCACACATGTTAATGTAAGACGTGCGCCGAATATAAACGCTGGAGTTATGTATCAGCTTAATAGCGGAAACTACGGTAAAATTATTGAAGTGCATAAAAATCCGGGTGAAGAATATCCATGGTACAGATTTGTTTCCTCAGAATATGATGTAAACGCAGGCTGGATATACGGACAGTATGTAAATATTTATAAAAGTTATATATCAGGTTCAAGAGTAAATATGAGACAGGGACCAAGCAAAAAAGCAGGGGTTTTATATTGTTTCCCTCGGTATGAGGACGTTTGGGTGCTTGGCAATGCGACATATTATGACGGTACTTGGGTGTATATTTATTACAAAGGCAAATACGGCTGGGTATCAGCACAATATGTGCAGTAAATATAATTTCAAATTAATTTTGGAGGTTTGATTATGAAGAAGAAAATTATTATGCTGCTTGTGGTTTTGTCGGTATTCATTGCGGGGACTGCGTTGGCTGAATCTTTTCTGGGTCCAATAGTTACAGGCAACAATGTCAATGTAAGGAAAAATCCCAACAAAGGTGCCTCTGTGTTGTATCAAATGAATAAAGGCAATAGTTTTATTTTATGCGGAAAACACCATAACCCTGGTGAAAAATATCCCTGGTACAAGATTGATATAAATATTGAAGAAGGCACCGGAGAGGAAAATGGCTGGATTTATGGTCAGTTTGTACAGATTCCGAAGCGTCATATTAAGGGAACAAGGGTTAATATGAGGCAAAAAGCCAGTAAAAACTCCCCAGTGCTGTATTGTTTCCCCGGAAATGAAGAAGTTTTGGTCACAGGATGCCAATTTTTTGATGCTCTTGACGGTAATATAAATGAATTTTGGTATCAGGTTGAATACAAAGACAGAAAAGGCTGGGTCAGCCATCAGTATATCAGATAGAAATCTCATCACGCAGACAAGCGATTATTTCGCTTGTCTGCATATATTCGACAATATATGATGTATGGGAGATTGAAGCCATGAAACAGTGCCAATACTGTGGCAGCAATTTTGACAGTTCACTGCATTATTGTCCCAACTGTGGTGCTACAGTTTTTGAAAGTCATACGGAAAAATTAGATAAAAATTTGCTGCTGATATCGATACTGATCGGTGCAGTTGTAGCTTTGGGTACTTTTGTTTTGTTAAACGTCAGTAAAGGCAGTCAAAGTGGTACGAAGATATCTGTTCAGCAGAATACACAATCTAGTACTGCAGTTGTCTCCAATGCATCTCATACTGTGGTACAGGAGAATGTAAATGCTAATAATACGTTGAAAGAACAAAATACTCCTGTAGTCAGAAGTAATATTGACTCTAATACAGAAGCCCCGCATAAGAATGTTTCGGTAAAAAATGCACCTGATATTGATTCAAATGCTGATTACAGCAAAGGCAACAATCTGTATAATGCAAAAAATTATGCTGAAGCCAAGCTTTATTTTGAATCTGCAGCTGAAAAAGGCCATGCGACGGCAATGAAACGTCTGGGTGTAATGTATAAATACGGCATAGGTGTTAACAAAGATGACTATAAGGCATTTGAATGGTACAGTAAAGCTGCCGAAAAAGGGGAAAAAGATGCCATGAATCGCCTTGGAGCAATGTATAAATACGGCTGGGGAACATCTGTGAATAATGATGAGGCTGTTAAATGGTTTGCTTTGGCAGCGGAAAATGGTAATACTACGGCTATGTATAATCTCGGTACGATGTATCATTCGGGGAAAGGTGTTTTACAGGATATAAACCGAGCTATATATTGGTATCAGAAAGCCGCGGAAGCGGGAGAAGAAAATGCTGTTAAGGCTTTGCAGCGCATTAAGCGTTATTAGTACATTTATAATCAGAATATAAAGCGAGGTCCCAAAATATGAAACGATGTCATTACTGTGGCAGCAAATTTGATGATATGCTGAGTTATTGTCCCAATTGTGGTGCCGCAACAGCCACAGAAAGTGAAAAAGAGACAGAACAAACCAGCAATGCAGTAAAAATAAACAAAAATATGTTGATAGCGATACTGTCTGTTGCAGTTATTGTCTTTGCTGCAATTACTGTTATATCTGTCAGTAAAGACAATAAAAGCGGTGAAGACACTTCTGTTTCGCAGAATACTTCGCAGACTGCGACTGCCAGGTCATTTGCAGAAAATGAGCAGAATAATATTGCGGACGCAAATAATGTAAACATTGTGTCTGTTTCTGCGTCGTCATACGACATTGAAAACTCATATTCTCATGATGCTTCAAAAATTTTTGACAATAATTTTAAGTCGTGTTGGGCGGAAGGTGTCGCAGGCATGGGTATTGGGGAATATATTAGTGTCCAGTTTAACGGTATGCAGAGAATACACGGCTTCAGTATATGGGCAGGGCATCAGAAAAGATCTGATTTGTTTTATAAAAACGGAGTTCCTGTATCGCTAAGTGTTATAGCTGCAGACGGAACTACCGTAAACTGCACTATACAGGATAGTATGGGGGAGCAGAGAATAACATTTGATCACCCTCTTGTTACTGATACTGTAAAAATTGTCATTAATGATGTTCGTGACGGCAGCCGATGGCAGGACACCTGCATTACTGAAATGAAATTTTTCTGATTTGAAGTATATTTGTGCTAAGATAGACTTGAGTAGCATATAATTTTCAGTTTTGTACACGGGACTGCAGAATTATAAGGAGAAAACGATGAATAAGTGTGAATATTGCGGTTCTGAATTTGATGATAGATTAAGTTATTGCCCTTCATGTGGCGCATCTGCTTGTATGAAGGTACCTGATGCAAAAAAAACATCTGAAATACCAGCCGGATACACACAGCCTGCTGTAATAGAGAAACATCATAATAATAGGACAATGCTTATTATTGTTGTGCTCTGCGGAATTATACTTATGATGGCGTGTTATATGCTGTTTGATAAATCTGTAACCGGAAGTACTGATAACACAACTGTCGCTACTCATGCAGAAACCCCAAAGAAAGAAACACAGAAAAATGTTTCGCATGCAGAAATTGCAACATATTACAGCGCAGATGTCAACAGAGGAGTCAGAGCGATTAACGCAGGTGATACCTCAATATTAGACAGATCAGTCTCATCGGCATATTATGACGCGCAGTGCAAACTTGTTTTACGACTTTACGGCAGAGGTATAAGCGAAGAATTCCTAACAGGGTATTTTGGTATCAGAGAAACCGCGAAAAACGGTACTCTTACTGCAAATGTGTATGAAAAACACAGGATTATCAGCGCAAACGGGATACGTTATGTTGATAATTTCTATATAAACAAAATGTATTCTGACAGACCTTATGGAATGATTTCCTGCAATAAAGGCATAAACCCGTTTACTCCTGTAGCTGATGCATATATTACTGCAGATTATGCCGATTTATATGTTATGCCAAATGACAGCGCATTGATCTTTGACAGGGCAATGGCGGGAGATTCTGTAAAAATATGCGAATATCCTGATTCAGATGAACGTTCTCCAGTGTATGAACTATCACCTGACGTTGCATCGCCTGAAGGTGCACAGACAGCTTTGATTAACATACACGTGTCAGAACTTCGCGGAGAATGGACATTTATAAAGCACCCGCGATACGGATACGCATGGGTTAAAAATTCGGCAGTATCTGAATAAATATTCTTTTGAAAAGGGGAATAAATATGAGTTTTGGTGAAGCGGTAAAAAGCGTATTTTCAAAATATGCTACTTTTAGCGGTCGTGCAAGGCGCAGTGAATATTGGTATTTTATGCTGCTGAATTTGTTGATGTCTGTCCTTCTCGGCACCATTCCTGTGTTATGGACTCTATGGATGATAGCTGCATTTGTGCCCGGAGTTGCAGTTTTTGTCCGTAGACTGCATGATGTTGGAAAATCCGGTCGTTCCTATCTGGGACTCTATTTGCTTGCTATAGTGTTGTGCTGTATTGGCGTACTTTGCTGTGATGGTGCAGGTGCTTTGGGTGTGCTTATGATACTTGTAGGAGTTGCAATTTTTATTTATATTCTCATTCTTCCCTTAAAAGACAGCCAGCCCGGGACAAATAAATACGGACCAAATCCCAAAGAACATGCCGGAGAGGATAAACAGCCCAAAGAGCCTGTTCAGCCTGTAATTGAAAAGCCTGTTGTATTTGAGAGCTCAAATACCGTACCACAACTGACAGAATGTCCGAACTGCGGCGCACCTGTTGCCCCAGGTACAAACTGTTGTGTATACTGTGGCAGCAAACTTTAACTATTGTCCCAGATTTAAATAATTGCTGTTTAAAATTAAATTATTGTACAAACGGTACAATAATTTATGAGCAAAATATACTGCAATAATCTAAATCCAAATTTAAGGGGACGAAGATATGAACAGACATTTGATGAAGTATGTATCTGTCCTTGCGCTTATGCTTTCTATCGGCATGGCTGTACAGCGCGGTAATTATGCCTGTGTTTACAACGAAAAGAATCAGCTGATGTTCTCGCAGTATGGCGAACTTCAGGGATATACAGACTCTACTGTTACTGTAAAACGCAGTAATTATGCCTATATGTACAATGAAAAAGGACATCTAGTCGGCAGTCAGTATGTTCAGTAAGATATGTGCTTTTGTGAGATTTAGAAGCCCGAAAGTTTTGCGCTTTCGGACCTTTATGTATCCTTGTCACAACGTATATAGCAATCTGTTTTGTTATCCGTCTGAATTTAGAGAAACGTTATATTTGCAACAAAGAAAAATGATATATATTTATAGCCAAGTAACAATAAGATGTACTGCAAGAGTAATAAAATCAACACGCAAAGTTTTAGCTGAATACGAACATAGAGATTATACGGGATATGGAAATATTAGGCGTTGTGTATGATATGTGCAATGACAGGGCAATAAAATACGTACGGTATAAAGAAGAGGAAGGATGATATTGTTTATTAGTAAGTCTTAGGAATATTAGACAAATTATTACAATGTAGTATAATGAGGTTATATCAATAACATATATTCGTATTTTGTACTAAAAGTATATTGAAAATAGGAGGAACACTTGTATGAAATGTTGGAAATGCGGTGCAGAAGCTGAAGACGGAGTAAAATTTTGCGGAATATGCGGTGAGACGCTTACACCTCAACCTGCAGGTCATGCTGAACAGAATATCGAGTTGGTAAAAGCGATTAAAGACATTGGAAATAGAATATTTATTTTAACATTGTCAGTATTTCTGCTTGCTGCTCTTTATATATGGAACAGTTATAATCAAACCGTAAACGGAAATATACTCAATGTAAATTGCTCTATTGCTGCTGATGACAATAGTCTGAAACCTGCAACTGTAAAAATGACTAAGGTAGAAGGCAACGCACTTCTTATTGAATTGCCTAATTCATATTATACGGAAGAAATTATTGCAATGAGAAATCAGCTTAAATGGGCTGTTGAAAGCCAGAAGAATTACGCATCTTCCGAGTATCAGGACTTAAGTGTTCTGTGGGGTGGAAATGCCAAATTTAAGTATAATAAATCGCATCTTTGTTATATAGGTCACCAATCGCAAGGGCGAACATTTGTGTTCTATATGAATTCTAAGCAGGCACAGAGTATACTCAAATTTCTGAACTGTCCGTATAATGCCCAATAGCGAAGGAGGTTTTTGTCAATGTTTTGTAAAAACTGTGGTATGCAATTGACTGATAATACAGCTTTTTGCCCCCAATGCGGTACAAAAACAGATGTAAATAATTATCAGAGCGGTATATTGGCTGAATGGT
This sequence comes from Synergistaceae bacterium, assembly GCA_045642025.1. GTDB lineage: Bacteria > Synergistota > Synergistia > Synergistales > Synergistaceae > Equadaptatus. The sequence goes on along the minus strand of JAZUIB010000003.1, from coordinate 3,586 downwards.
TCTATTTTAACGGTGTAGATAAAACAGGACCATTTACGCAAAATCAGATTGTAAATATGATATCAGCCGGTACGATTGTAAAAGAAACTTTAGTCTGGAAAAATGGTCTGACAAGTTGGACTCCTGCCGGAAACACTGAACTTGCTGCTTGTTTTGGCCATACTGCAGCTATAATCTCTGCCGGAAGCATAACAGAAAAATGGGTTTGGGCGCTGGCAACAATACCTCTTTTGGTGGATTTGTTGATTGCAATTGCAGTTCCTGAAATGAATTTTTATGTCCAGTGTATTATATTATGTGTAATAAACTGTATTTTTATCACGCAGGATGTCAGCGAACTGAAAAATAACGGGTATAAAGTAGATGACTGGCTTTGGCTTGGGATAGTTTTGGTGCCTGTATATTTGTATGTGAGAGCATCCAAAACGACCAAAAATTATATTCCTTTTGCTGTATGGTGTGGAATATTTGTTTTTTCACTTCTTCTTTAATTAATGCATAAAATCCATATAAAAACGGAGGAAAATAGATATGATATGTCCTAAATGTGGTTTTAAAACAGCAGATGGAGTAAAATTCTGTGGAAAATGCGGTAGTTTGCTTGCATCATCTGCATCACGACAGACACTGGTAACTCCTGTGGCTGCGCAGCAGAATGTGGTCCTTCAAAATGATATGGTGAAAGACGTGAAGGAAAAATGGAGCAAGGTCACTCTCGAACAAAAAATGAATATAGTTCTTGGCTGTGTTGTGTTTAATACACTATTCTTGCTATATCTGATTATTAAATTAATACAATTTAGACACGCAATGAGTAATCTATTCTCATCTATGTATTAAAATACAACAGATCAAGTGAAGGCAAAGAAAGGAGAGAGAATATGGGTTTCGGTGATGCAATAAAAAGTGTGTTTTCAAAATATGCTACGTTCAGTGGTCGTGCAAGGCGCAGTGAGTATTGGTGGTTTATTCTGTTCTCATGGCTAGTTAATGCCGCGTTGACAATATTGTCTGCTCCACTTGCTGCTGTTTGGGGTATTGCGATATTTCTTCCATCCATTGCGGTATTGGCAAGACGTTTGCATGATACGGGAAGATCAGGCTGGCTGTATATCTGTGTGTTTGTTTTTGGAATAGTTTTTGCGGTTTTTGCGGGAGTGTTTTCATATGCAAGTTTGCTGTATGGAAATTATGAAGCAGGCTGTACCGGAATGTCATTTTTAGGTTTGGCGGTTTTGGGAACATGGGTATATATGATTGTGATATTGTGTCAGGATAGCCAACCCGGTGCAAATAAATATGGACCAAATCCAAAAGAAGTTTGTACAACATATACTCAGCAAGGACAGCAGACTGTTCCTCATCCGATTTCTGACCAAACTGCAACTGAGGCACCGTCACAGACAACACAGGCCGTGTTTTGCCCGCAGTGTGGCGCTGCAAGGGAACCTGGCAGTGCTTTCTGCAAGTATTGCGGCGGTAAATTTTAATAATACGTTGCTTGATAACAATCCGCCGTTAGAGGCGGATTTTACAAACAGTGTAGCTTTACTGGAAGTTAAGACAATGAATCTGATAAATTACATAAAAATGTTTTAGCCTTAACGTAGTATAAAAAATTATGGAGACGGTTTAATGGTGCTGAAGTAAACTGAGAATGCATGCTAACAAAGCGAAGAAGTATGTATGATTATACTTGGCTTAAATTTTTTCTCTCAATAACTTTAGTGGCAGGCGAAATGAAAAGGATAATAGTTTTAACACTTACGGCTATGATATTATTTATTGGCATTTCAAGTGTCGCAGCGGCCAACTGGATAGAATTAAGCAGAAGCAAAGATGTAATTTGTTCGGTAGATTTAACCACTGTTAAACGAAAAGGAAATACTTTTAGAATGTGGAATAAGGCAATTCTGCGTTCTTCTCAAATACAAGTAGAATTTAAAGAACTATTAAAATCTGCAGTATCCCCACATTATAGTGTGGAGTATAGAGAGTACAAAATTGATGAACCGGCAAATAGATTTATATCAGTAACATACTATGCAAAAGATGGTAAGGTGATATCAACAAGTGGTGAGGAACAAACATGGAGTTTCTCTCCGCCCGGTTCTTTCGGTGAGACTATGTGGCAGTTAGGAAAATCAGCGCTTGGAATAAAATAGTTTGTCAATGGTGTGGATAAAAACAGATTCTTCCCATGCAGTATCACAAAGCATGCAGATGTTTCGCAATAAGAACTAAAGACCTTCTCCAGCGATGATGCGGAGATTGAAAAAGAAAAAAACAGACTGCGCAATGAAGAACGAAAGTGGATTAAGATGAGGGATCGGCAGACGGAGAAAGATTCTGCAGGGTCTAAAGGCGGTTCGATAGAGTTAGTAGAATACGGAGAGACATACATAAAATATGATGAACAGCGGCTTATGTATCTTGCAAACTATTATGACCGTATCAAAAAATAATATAAAACAATATGATAACAGTATTGAAAAGTTAGTTTGTATGTGAATCTGTTTCTTAAAAATGCACAAAGTTGAATACATTCCTGCCGAATATCTGTTTCAATTCTTTCGTCAGCGGAATGTTCTTCAGAATTTCAGTTGCTTGAATGGCTGACAGTGCAAAAAGCGTAAAAATTGTACAGTAAAGTGTTAGAGGTGATTGGGTATTATGAAAAAACTTATTCTCTGCAGTTTAATTATTTTGGTGATTACAGGAACAGCTTTCTCTGAGGACTGGAAATTTGTTGCAAAAACGAATGACGGAGATGTTTACTCAATTTCAAATGTGTCTTTGAGTGCTACTCTGGCAGGACTTGAAGGGCATGGTTATACCTGTTGGGATCATGCTTTTGTCGATGTTAAGATAAATCTTACAAAACGAAATGGGAGATATAGTAAGAAATACGGTCCATCCGCAAAAACCGTCATAGAGAGCTGGCATTATTATTTACACGATGATAATCCGTCAAGTATGATTATATCAAGAAAAGTTTTTAATTCTAATGGTAAACGGATTAACAGTGATGATGATTCTTTAAATGTTTCCGGTATGTATGTTGACACATCAAAAGGGTCTGCGGGGCGTGCGGTTTGGCAGGCTATATATAAGGCAAAACGGGCTGAACTTAAACGTGGCTGTAAATATTAGGCAAACTGCTGAATATCATCCGGATACTGTTTTGATAAGATAATAAGGATATAAAAATGCCCGAGAGCGATAAAGCTCTCGGGCATTTCTGTATTTCTGTATATCTCCATTGCGAACAATAGGTTCGGCATATAAAAAATTAGGATAACACTCGTATCTCGTTTAGCAGACCGTTCGCTTCGTTTACTCAGCAAAAGCTTTATTGATTTTGCTGTTATCCTGAGCGGTTTCCTGTTTTCCTAAGCGGGATACGAGCGCTATCCTGTAATTTGGGTACAAAAACATATACGGATAACGTGTAACTTTGTTATTCGTCGCCTGCGCAGGCGTTTGTTGCTCATAATGTTATCCTGATAGAGGACCGCGTATTTGCGTGGGAAACCAATCACCACCGGTGAATGTTACCGAAGTTTTCCCGTTCATAGCTTGTTGG
>JAZUIB010000002.1:0-27473 GCA_045642025.1 Synergistaceae bacterium | reverse complement strand
CGGACATCCGTGTGTTAAATCTTTTTATTTAAATCGCATCGACGTCATGCGTTCATGATGCTGACAAGCCCGCTGCCAACAAGCTATGAACGGGAAAACTTCGGTAACATTCACCGGTGGTGATTGGTTTCCCACGCAAATACGCGGTCCTCTATCAGGGTAACATTATGTGCAACAAACGCCTGCGCAGGCGAATTTGAATGTTTAGTTATTAGGAACGTTTGTTCGAAAACAGTCAAATTTGCGGACAAACGGACGACAGTCAGTTATTTTGACAGTTGAGCCGTTTGTTCGCAATGGAGATGTATAGAAACGCGCGAAAACATTACGTTTTCGCGCGTTTATTATTTTAAAAACATTTCTGTTCAGACGTAAATCCCTCTGAGTCATTCGTCAATATTATATACGTGGTTTACATATATTTTGCCGTGGCTCAGCAGATATATCCTATTTTTACGGTTGTCGTTCTTTGACGGTTTCTGTCTTTATGGTGTCTATTGCTTATAGTTTAATGCTTAACGCTGTTCTCCTGCCAGTTCTGTAAGCAGCGGCTCGAATTTTACACCGTACCAGTGCTGTGGATCATCCTGCGTATTTTCAATACAGGCAACTGTGAAATCTGCGGAAAGTTTCGCCGCTTCCACCGCTGTTCTGCCGTTAAGGAAGAGTCCGACAAATGCTGATGCGTAAACATCTCCTGTGCCGTGACAGCCTTTGGATATTTTTTTGTGTTCGTAGTAGTTTGCTTTGCCGTTTTCGGAAACAACTACGCCTGTTCTGCCTTCCGCATAGCCAACGCCTGTCAGGACTATCGTTTTGGCGCCTTTTGCGTGCAAGGCTTCAAGTAGCTGCATAATGTATTTTTCGTCATATTTTTCTTTGTATTCAATGCCTGTGAGAAAACATGCTTCGGTAATGTTCGGAAGGCAGAAATCAGCAGTAAAGCATAGTTGTTTCATTGCTTCAACGTATTTTTCGTCAAATGCAGGATAAAGTTTACCGTTGTCTGCCATAGCAGGGTCAACAAAGCTTGTGCCGCCTTGTTTGAGCAGATTTTTGATTATGTTTTCAACGCATGAAATCTGTTCTGTGCTGCCAAGATAGCCTGTATAGACTGCGTCAAAGATGATTTTTTCTTTTGCCCAGTGTTCGGCTATCGCCGGCATATCTTCTGTAAGGTCGCGTACAGTGTAGCCGCTGAAACCTGCCGTGTGCGTTGAAAGCACAGCAGAGGGAAGTATGGCAGTTTCCATTCCGCAGACTGACAATATCGGGAGCGCCACTGTGAGTGAACATTGTCCGACACATGATATGTCCTGTATTGTAAGTATTCGTTTGTATGTCATCTCGGTCACCTCTTGTTACCGTTATTCTACATCTAATTTTTAAAAATCGGCGAAAAAAATCCCCCGTAAAGGGGATTTTATGCAAGTTGTTTTGCCGCTTTCGCAAGCTGCTCGGTTTTGTCGGTGACTTCCCATTTCGGAACTGGAGAAAGGTCTGTTCTTCCCATGTGTCCGTATGCGGCAAGCCTTCTGTACTGCGGTTTTCTGAGCTCCAAATCGCGGATTATTGCAGCCGGTCGGAAATCAAAGTATTCTCGTATAAGTTCCGTAATTTTTTCGTCGGCAATCCTGCCTGTGCCGAACGTGTTTACATATACTGATACCGGACGTGCAACGCCTATTGCGTATGCAACCTGAAGCTGGCATTTTGCGGCAATTCCGGCTGCTACAACATTTTTTGCGGCATAACGCGCCATGTACGCGCCTGAACGGTCAACTTTTGTCGGATCTTTGCCGGAGAATGCGCCGCCACCGTGAGGCACTGCCCCTCCGTAGGTGTCAACAATTATTTTGCGTCCTGTAAGCCCGCAGTCTCCTTGAGGTCCACCTATTACAAATTTGCCCGTCGGATTGACGAATATTGTCGGCTTTTTTTCAATGTATTTTTCGGGAATTACATGTTTTATAACGTGCTCTATTATATCGGCGCGTATCTGGTCAAGCGGTGTCATTTCATGGTGCTGCGTACTGATTACAACTGTATCCACATGTGCTGCTCTACCGTTTTCGTATTCGATTGTGACCTGGCTTTTGCCGTCAGGACGCAGATAGTTAAGCGTCCTGTTTTTTCTTACTTCAGCAAGTTTTCTTGAAAGTCTGTGGGCCAGCGAAATGGGCAACGGCATGAGTTCTTCTGTTTCGTCACAAGCATAGCCGACCATAAATCCCTGGTCTCCGGCGCCTACTCTGTCAAGTTCGTCACCGTCAAACTCCTGCGCATTGTTGACACCCTGCGCTATGTCGGGCGATTGTTCGTCAATGGCTGTGAGAATTGCGCATGTTTCAGCGTCAAATCCGTATTTCGCTCTTGTGTAGCCAATTTCACGAATTGTTTTTCTCGCAATTGCAGGTATGTCGACGTAGCATTTTGTTGTAATTTCTCCCGCAACCTGTACAAACCCCGTACTGACAAGAGTTTCGCATGCGACTCTTCCCATCGGATCGTCTGCCAGAATAGCGTCAAGAACTGCGTCGGATATCTGATCTGCGAGTTTGTCCGGATGCCCTTCCGTCACTGATTCTGACGAAATAAGATACCTTTCTTTGCTCATATCAAACACCTCCGTTTGTATTACAGTGCAGAAGCTGACTTCTGCAGAGTTCCACGTTAATCGTAAATTGACGGAAAACTTTTTCTTTTCGGCTGCGGTATTCCGCCGTTTTCTATGTCTGAGGCAAAGCCTATTCCTGCAATTATATCCCTCAGGCTTCCGCAGTGAAATGTTCTGCTGCTGATTATTTCCACAAGCTGGCCTGTTCCGCACACGGGGCAGCTCCAGTGTGCGCTTGTAATTCCGTTTTTGCCAGTGATACTGCTGATTATCTTTGTTTCACCGCATTTGTGGCATGCTACTATGTACATATAAACCCCTTATTTCAGTTTGAGCGTTATGATAACCGGTCCTTCTGTAAAAATCTCGCGCACTGTTCTCATTTCGAGCGTGCACGCAGTTGAAGATTCCGTTATTTTTTTTGTTATGTATGATAATTCTGCAGAGTCCACACTCCCTACGTTGCCTGAAATCGGATCTCTGAGTACCCCGTCTTTTACTGCTTTTCTGTTGATTTCGCGCAGTGCGTTGTAGATTTTTGTTTCAACGTCTGCACGTTTTTCGCTGCTGTTGAATTTGATTTTGCTCAACAGTTCGTTTGTTTTGTAAACGCGGCTCGAACTATAGATTTCCGCCTCAACATCTACAGGCTCACCGTAAACTGCGTTAGAAACTGCAGACAGACGAATAAGATAACGACCCTTTGAGCTTTTCAGTTTGCTTCGTACCTGTTTTTCCGATTCACTGCTGATTTTCGGCGCAGGAATATTGTAGGATGCCTGTCCGAAACGCTGTGCAAGCATTTCTCTGCACTGTTCCGTAAGCAGTACCATAAGGTCATTAATGCGTGCGTCTGTCAGTTGCTCAGCATCATCAACCACACCTTGTGCCAGAATTTCACCGGAGAATGCCGCAATTCTGCCTTCACGCAGATTATGTACACTGGATTTTAAGTCTTCCGATTCGTCACGCAGGGTTTCAATATTATCTTTTAATGTTCCAAGCTCCCCTGTGAGCTGTGCTTTTTCAGATGTAAGGTGAGATTTGTCTGCAAGTAGGCGCGCTTTGTCCGCAAAAGCCGCATTTCTGTCTTTTTCAAGTTGTTTTTGCGTTGTCTGAAGTTTTTTGAGCTGCTTGTCCGCGACGGCAAGTTTTTTTGTACCCTCTGTCAGTTTGTTTTCGATGTATACAAGTTTGCTTTGTTTCTCCTGCAGTGCCTTCTGGTTGTCGGAAAGCTTATTTTTCATGGAAGAAAGATTGTTTTCGTTGATTTTAAGGTCTGTCGTAAGCGTGCTGATCTGATTTTGGAGATTTTTCATACTGAAAATCGCCTCACGCACTGATTCACTTGACAGTGCGCTTACAAAAAGTGTTGCAAATGCAATGGCAAGTCCCGTGAATATTGCCATTATACGTGTTGTGTATTTTGGACGGATGCCGAAAATGGTGATGCGCTTTTTACCCAGTTTCATGCCTATTATGTCGCCTAGCCAAGCCACAACAGCGCTGACTATAAACAGCGTTGCGATAAGACTCCAGTTAAGTTCTCGGAAAAGTCCGGACATAGCGCCGTCTCCTTTACGCAATACAATACGCAGATGCCTTCATCTGCCTGTAATAATCATACAACAAAATGTTGCTTTTTAGAAGATAAAGAGCAGAAACTGCGATTTTTTTTTACGCATTCGCTCATAACCCGATATCCTACAAATTTACATAAGAACTGCCGGAATACAGCAATCGGTGACAATATCGTTTCATCGCTGAAATTTCTGACTGATTAAACCGTAACAGCAATGTAGACCATATAGGCAGCGAGAAGAATTATTCCGTGAAAACGAGATGCCTTTTCGCGGATAAGGAGAGGAACAAGTGCTGTAAGGAGAACTGCCAGACATGCCGTAAAATCAAATTTAAGCACCATTTCGGAAACCGGTAACGCTTTTCCAGCAATTAACGAACTGACAGGGAGAATAAGAGAAAGGTCAATTACGTTGGCGCCTATGATGTTGCCAACGGAAAGCGCAGACTCATGTTTGCGTATTGCTGTTATCGTGGTTATAAGCTCAGGAAGCGAAGTACCTATGGCAACAAATGTAACCGCAATAATTCTTTCAGGTACCCCAAATGCCTGAGCAAGTTGTGCTCCGCCGTTAATAAGAAGCTGAGATCCGCCTACAATCATCGCAATTCCAACTGTGAAGTTTAATATATTTTTTACAATTTCATTTTTTGCAATCTGTTTTTTACCTGCACTGTTTTGTGTATTGCTGTTTTTTGCCTGATATACATTCAGCGCCATAAACCCTGTAAATATTGTCACAAGCAAAAGAGAAGCAATATTCGAAAGTTGTCCGTGCTGTGATCCAGCAAGCAAAATTACCGAGCAGGCGACAAGCATAACGCACTGCTTTATATAGTCTGCCCTATTAATAATCACAATCATGAAAATGAAAGCAAGTGCCATAATTAAGCCTGTATTTGCCGTGACAGAGCCTACGGCGTTTCCGATTGCCATATCAACTTTGCCCTGCGCAGCCGCAAGGCAAGAAACAATCATTTCAGGCATTGTTGTTGCCAGACTGACAATTGTAGCACCTATAATGAATGTCGGAATACCTGCAGCATGCGCAATCCATGTTGCAGCATCAACAAATATATCGCCGCCCTTGACTACAAGAATTATTCCTGCAGTAAAAATCAGTGCTGAAATAAAAATCCCCATAATATCCTCCTGTATAAGGAAGAGATAAAAAAACGAGACTCTTCCTGCTAATGCAGATAAGTCTCGTCGATTATGTCACAGCCATGTGTCTCCACAGGGTATGTTGACTGCGCCGCGCTATGCGCTGACTACTCCCTTAACTTATTGGGAGTATGGCACAAACAGTTTCAAAAGTCAACAGTAGCAGCGTAATTAAAATTATTTAATTATTTCACCAGTGCTTTCGTCAACTATAAAAACCTTCTTACACTTAGCACAACGGTATCTCCAGCAAGTTGCGCTCACCTGTGAGAGTCTTCTTGCCAGCCTCAGTCCGCAAAACGGACATATTTTTGCGTCGTCCATAACAATACCTCCGTTTATTTCATCAGTTCTTCAATTTCTTCTTTGCTGTAAAGTTTTCCACGGTTCATGCCTGGACAGCGGCGCGCGTAAAAATCCCATTCAGCTTTGTTTTCAAGCATCGATTTCCAAAAAGGGAACTGCGCGCATTGTTTTGGGCGAACAGGATATATTCTGCAACGCCGTGTTTCAGCATCTAAGAATATGCAGTCGTAGTTTCTTTCAGGAAGATCTTTTATGCTTTTGTTTCCGCTTACATCCTCATATAGGCACAATTGCGTAAGTTCGTCAACTGCAATTTTCAGATAGTCTGCAATGCGGCAGGCTTCATCTTCTGTAACCCATATATACCCCGGATCTTTGCTACAGCATGCTCCGCAGCTTTTACAGGAAAAACGGAGGCCGCTCTCATAAAAACAGGAACGTTCCTCCGCTTTAATGTTCTCGGTCATATTATTTTCTTCTGCTTCCTCTTCTTGTACTTGAGTAAACTGCGCCACATTCTTTCAGTTTGTCAAGTGATTCAAGCGCTATGCCCGTACCCATAACAACACATTCTGAAGCTGATTCTGCCACGTTGCATACTATCTCCGTCTCTCTTGAAATAAGAGACGGAAGACCACGCAGATAAGCTCCGCCGCCTGTAAGAATTATGCCTCTTTCGATAACATCGGAAGAAAGTTCCGGTGGTGTTTTTTCCAGAACCCTTTTGATTGCTGCGATAAGCTGACTGATAGGTTCTTCTATGGCAGCCGAGATATCCGCGCTGGTAATTGTCAAAGGTCTTGGAAGACCATGTACAAGGTCGCTGCCACGTATTTCCATTGCAAGATTTTCCGAAACATCCTGAACAAGACAGGAACCTATCTCTTTTTTTACAAGTTCAGCCGTCTGTTCACCTATAGCAAGGTTGTACTGGCGGCGTATGTAACGGATAATAGCCTCGTCAAATTTGTCTCCTCCTACACGGAGAGATTCACATACAACAAGACCTCCGAGAGATGCAACTGCAATGTCTGAAGTACCTCCACCTATGTCAACAACCATGTTACCGACAGGCTCCCCTATAGGCAAATGGGCACCTATCGCTGCTGCCATAGGCTCTTCGATAAGAAAAGCCTCCTTCGCGCCGACTTCTACCGCAGCTTCAAGGACAGCACGGCGTTCTACGTTAGTTGCACCTGCAGGCACACCTACCATAATGCGGTGACGAACAATGCGTTCAATTCCGGACGTTACTTTACGGACAAATTCGCGCATCATAACCTCTGTCATTGTATAGTCTGCAATGACACCGTCACGAAGCGGACGTATTGCCACAACATTGCCCGGCGTTCTTCCTATCATTATCTTTGCATCTTCGCCAACAGCAAGAATTCTACCTGTATCCTCGTCAAGTGCAACAACGGAAGGTTCGCGGAGAACAATTCCTTTGCCTTTTATGTAAACAAGAACTGTTGCTGTTCCTAAGTCAATTCCTATATCTCTGCTCCACAAAGCAATCAGCCTCCATGTATCTCATTCTGTTATTTATAGTTAATAATTGTACATCAAAAACAGATGTTTTGTTAATCAAACAGTTTTTTTTCGTAATTCACCCTGCGGAAGAAAAGTCCGGAAGGCGGAAAAGTTCTGCCGCCGTCTTCTCTTATGCCTCCATCAAGCAGTTCTTTTATCCATTCCGGCGGACGTTTGCCCAAAGCAACAATTTCAAGGTTCCCCAGCATTATGCGAATCATATTCATTAGAAAAGCGTTTCCCTTCACATATAGCCACACAAGATCCCCTCGTTTGCGCAGCTTAACGCTCTGCAGCGTGCGCATGGCATTTTCCGGCACTTCGTTTTTTTTGCAGAATGCGCTGAAGTCATGTTCTCCTTCAAGAAAATGGCATGCGTCCGCCGCAAGTTTCCAGTCATAGCCGCGTGCTTTCAGATGGCACACAAACGGCTCAATATGCGGATAAACAGTTCTGCTGTTCCATATAAAATAAACATATTCCCGTGAAATAGTGTCAAAGCGAGCGTTAAAGTCTGACGGCACCTCTGCGGTATTCATAAACTGTATTCCCACAGGCAGATTGGCATTAACGGCAAGCATAAGTTTGTCGGGCCGCCAGTCTTTTGAAAGTTCAAAACTACACACCTGCCCGAGCGCATGGACACCGGCATCTGTTCTTCCTGCCCCTGTAACACGTACTGCTCCGTTGTTAAGCAGGGATAGCACTTTTTCTATTTCCTCCTGTACGGTAAACAATCCAGGCTGATACTGCCAGCCGCTAAAAAGTCCGCCGTTGTAACTCACCTTTGCCGCAAATTTCATTTTCCGCCTCCAGTAAATCTTTCAAACATATTATCGCAGAAACGCAGTAATTTTTCCATAAGCACTTCAGCGACTTTTTCCGTTAATCAATCCTATTATCTGACCTGACAAAGTAACAGTCAGAAATGACCAGATTATCCGTCCAAACGGTATATATGTGAGCGACAATAAAAGTATGGTAATGTCAAAGAACATATAAACCCACTGTATTTTTATTCCTGTAAGGCGCGCAATACCCATCGCCAACGCATCGTCTCCGGCAGTTGCAGCCCCGAGTTTTACACAAAAGCCTGTGCTAACACCTACAAACATTGCTCCAGCCAAAGCAGCTGTTAAAGGCATATCCGCAAGCTGCGGCCATAGTGGAGGCGACAGCAGTTCAAAAATGCGGTAAGAAACAGAAACTGCGCATATAGCAGTCAAGGAACGTATAATAAATCTGTTGCCAAACAATTTCCAACCGAAAGCAAAGCAGAGCATTCCGACACCAAAGCTCGTAATAGAAGGAGATATTCCGAACCAGTTGTAAAAAAGCAGCGTTAGACCTATAATTCCGCCTTCTGTTACTTTTGAAACTGCATGAATGTTGTAGATACCGAATGAAAGCACTGCACAGAAAAAAACTATAAACAGATAATCTCTGCAGTTTTTGTACAATATTGTTCTGCTTCCTGCAATTTTTCGTTCATAATAAAACGGCGGTAATCCGCCGTTACGCTTCATTGTATTCCCTGCCTGGGAAATTTTTGAGCCTGACGGAGAGCACTCTGTGTTTCTGTACATCAAGCACATGAAAGTCCCATGTTCTGTAACTTATTGTTTCACCGGCACTCGGGAAATTTCCGGAAAGTTCAAGCACCATGCCTGCAAGTGTATCAACCTCGTTAAATTCTTCACAGAACGGATAACCAACCGTGTCCGACAGATCTTCAAGATTAACCTGTCCCTGCGCAAGCCAGCAGTTTTCATTCTCCTGCTGAATTTCCGGTGTTTCCCTGTCATACTCGTCCTGAATATCTCCGATTATTTCCTCTATAAGGTCTTCAAGTGTAACAATACCTGCAGTACCGCCGTATTCGTCTATTACTATGGCAATATGTTTTTTTGACTTTTTCATTGTTTCAAGCGCTTCGTCCGTCTTCATTGTTTCAGGAATAAACATGGGCTTGCGCATAATTTCAGATATTGTCTTTTTCTGACCGCCGGCGAGCAGCGTCAGAAGGTCTTTTGCATAAAGTACGCCACGTATTTCATCAAGATCTTCTTCATAGACAGGAATTCTTGAATGTCCCGATTTGAGAGAAAGTTCAACAGCCTCATCTATGCTGCTGTTGATTTCTATGGCTTCCGTGTCAACACGCGGCACCATTACCTCCGACACTTTTGTCTCTTCAAAGTCAATAATGCTGTGTATCATTTCACTTTCATCCTCATCCAGTACGCCGCTCTCGCTACCTTCCGTAACAATGTGCTCAAGTTCCTCGCGCGATGCAAGTCCGCTTGTAGCCGACAGTTTTTTACCGCTGATTTTTTCTGCCAACGAAAGCACCGCTTGTATGACAAACACCATAGGCCATAGAACTATTCTCAGTTTCAGAAGTACAGGAAGGCTGTGCATAAGCACGTCGTCCTGTTCGGAAATTGCTATATTTTTCGGCAGTACTTCACAGAAAACAACAATAAGAGCTGTCATGACAAAAACAGCCCATGCTGCGCCTGCAGTACCGAACAGTTTCAGGGCTAGCGCTGTTGCCACGGCAGAAGACGCTATGTTAACAAGGTTGTTGCCGATAAGAGTGATATTGATTGCCTTGGAAATATTCTCACTCAACCACAGAAGACCTTTTCTTCTCTGTGGATATTCATCGGCAAGCGCAAGTAACTTACCTTTGGTCGATGCTGTAATTGAGGTTTCCGCCGCGCTGAAAAAATTGGAAAGTACAAGCAGTATAAGAAGGAACCCCAAACTTACATACAAATCAGTATCCACTGAATTTCAACTCCCGTTTCACACATTATAATAGAATTATAACTTATTTTTCAAAAACTGATACAACTCTGTCAAGTATTCCGTTCATATAGGCAAGTGCAACACCGTAATTTGTAATTGGTATATTCTGCTCCGCCGCTTCAATTAAGCGCGACATAAGCTGTTTTCTGGTAAACATGCAGCCGCCGCAATGAATAACCAGCGCATACGGCGAAAGGTCTTTTGGAAAAGCGCTGCCGGCAGCAATATCAACAGCAAGACCTTCTCCTGCAAGTTTTTTCAGTCTTTGCGGTAATTTTACCCTTCCTATATCCTCATTAAGCGGCGCGTGCGTACAAGCTTCCGCTATCAACACTCTGTCTGTTTCCTTAAGTTCACCGATTTTTTTGGCGCCGGAGACAAACTGTGAAAGTTCGCCTTTTGCACGCGCCATTATTATTGAGAACGATGTTAGCGGAGTGTCCTTTGGCAGAACGCGTGCAACTTCTGAAAACACTTGCGAGTCTGTTATTACAAGGTCCGGTGATTTTTTCAGAGAGTCAAGCGTATTCTGCAGTTCTTTAAACGTACAGACACAGGCAGTACCGTTATTATCAAGAATATCGCGTATTACCTGCACCTGTGGAAGAATAAGACGTCCTTTCGGCGCCTGTTTGTCCTGAGGCGCAACAAGAACAACCGTATCACCCTGTTTGAACAAATCTCCGCATAGCACAGGATTTTCAAAATCAGCAGGTGCACACTCAACGATTTCTGAAAGCAGCGCCGCACGGTGTAGTTTGTTTTTTGCACTGACAGGGATAAATTTAATGCCAAGTTCAACTGAAAGTTTTTTGCAGATTCCGGCAGTTTCATCTTTCGAAAGCAAATCAGTTTTATTCAAAATGCCAAGTATTGCCGTATTTGTATGTTTAAATTTATCGCACCACTCACATTCAAGGCTTAAATCGCCAGCAGCATCAACGGCAACGACAAGAAGTGCAAGGTCAGTTTTCTGCAGCATATCCTTTGTTTTTTCAACACGGAGCATGCCAAGCTGCCCTTCATCGTCAAAACCTGCTGTGTCAAGAATTTCCACGGGTCCCAGCGGCAAAAGTTCCATACTTTTAAATACAGGGTCCGTAGTAGTACCTGCTTTGTCAGAAACAAGAGCAGTATTCTGTGCCGTAATTAAATTGGCAATGCTTGATTTTCCGGCATTTCTTCTGCCGAAAATGCCAATATGCAGCCGGTTTGCGCGGGGAGTTGAATTTAAATTACTCATTTTCTGACTTTCAGAATACCTGATGCTTTATCTTCAGCATCCATATTTTTGTAAAATTCATTGATTTTATCAAGTATAAGAGCGATTTTTTCCTTAACCGAAAACTCCGCCGGCAAATTTTCCATATAAATTGGCTCTCCGAATCTTACGTAAAGTTTTTTTGGCCGTGGGAAAGTCATATCGGGCGACATAGCGCCAAAAGTCCCTCCGCACCAGGTAGGCACTATCGGAGTATTTGTTTTAAGTGCCATAATAGCTACTCCGCCTTCAAGAGGCGACAACTCACCGTTAAGCGTTCTGTGCCCCTCGGGACATATAAAAACAGAGTGCCCTTCTTTCAGGAAGCCCATAACCATACGAAGCAGCGCGGCAGAGGAGTTTTTATTTTCCTGAGAAACAGGAACTGCGCCTAAAACTCTAATAAAAGTGCCGAAAACAGGCACTGTAAATAGCTTTTCCCAGGCCACAAAACGGATTCTGCGCGGAATAACGGCAATTCCCACCAAAGGCGGGTCAAGATAGCTTGCATGGTTTGAAGCAAAAATACATGTACGGTCCTTTGGGATATTTTTTGTGCCGTGTCTTGTAAACCTGTGGTAAATTCCAAAATAAACGAGCAGAATAAAACCGATTATCCAATAAAGCATTATGTTTCCTCTCTGTATTTTTAAATTATAAACTGATTTAACAATTAATGCGGAACATATGTGTGTCCCAGAGCACCTATTGACGGAAGATATTTAAGCGGATTCAGCTGCTTACCGTCGTAACCACGCATTTCAAAATGCAGATGGCTGCCTGTTGCTCTTCCGGTTCTGCCTACCGCTGCAATTTTCTGTCCTCTTCTCACAGTCTGTCCCTCATGCAGATAAATAGCCGAACAGTGCGCATAAAGCGACTGGATTTGTTTATCATCATGGCGTATAATTACCATTTTGCCATAACCCGAATAATTTCTGTTGTTAATACTAATAGTTTCAACTACTCCGTCAGCAACTGCGTAAATCGGATAACCGGCAAAGCACATCATATCTACTCCGCGATGTCTACCCCTTACTCCTCGTGAAATATACCCGTACTTCAGCGGCCAAACAAATTCACCTGCGGAAAGTTCTGGAACATCGCCGGAAAGATCCGGATGTTCTTCAAGTTGCGCCGTTATTGCAGCGATCTCTTTTTTTTGCTGCAGACTTTCTGCTGAACTTACATAGCGCGCTCTTCCGCGGTACCGATTTTTCATGCCCAGCTTTCTGCTTCTGCGTTTCGATGTTTTTGCACTGCGTTTTTTTGACGATTTACTGCATTCTGTCTGTTTTGCACGAGATCTTGACAGTTTATTGTTTTTATTCGCAGCCAACACGGGCGGTACAAACAAAAACAGAATAAGAAGCATTGAAATAAATATTTTACAGTGCCTAAATTTTCTTAACATATTGCCACGCTAAAACTCTGCTACGATTTGAGCCATTTCTTTCATAAGTCTGTTTTCAATTACACCATTGACACAGCGGATCGAATGGTCAGCCCCCGCAAACTGATAAAACATTTTCCTCCCTCTAGGGGTTTTTACGGTATGATAAAGTTTTTCACAGGCACGTCTCGAGAAAATTTCATCTTTCTGTCCGCGGAATGATATAAAACTCCCTGTTTCAGCATATTTTATAGTATCAAAACTTATGTCAGACATCAGTGTATTCATAATAGGCAGTCCGAACATATATTCGGCCTTTTTCTTGGCATATGCACCGCTTCCGGATACAATAATCCGTTCTGCCTTTATGTTAGGTTCCGCGGCACAAAGGCATGCTGAAATCCCTCCGAGTGAAAAACCCCAGAGCCACAGCAGTTCACCCTTTGTACGATGCATAACCTCGCACACAGCCTGCTTTACATCTGCAAATTCCTGCGCATACGTTTTTCCCGAAAAAGCAAGTTTCACCCACTCTTCCTGATTGTCGGCATAATCATCGCGATTGTGAATGTTTCTTGTTGTCTCCACAAGCCAGCAGGTAAAACCGCGTCTGCACATTTCGGAAGCCAGTATACTGAATTTGTTTGTCTTACTCAGAACTGCAGTACTGAAAACACCGTGCAGCATAACAACATTTATGCCGTTCACCTTGTGCGGTACAGCTTTTTCAATACGCAGTTGCTTGTCACCGTAACTGCCTTCAAGCATAATAATTTCTGTTTCTTTAAACATATTCATCAGTCAATCGAAACAAATTTGTAACCAAGTTCGTTTATAAGAGCTTCAAATTTTTCGTTCTCAACTTCCTTTGAAAGTTTCACTTCAGCTGTGCCCTTTTCGTGCGAAACAACTGCGCTTTCAACTCCATCGAGCTGTTCAAGAGCCTGTTTTATTCTTGCTTCACAATGCGGACACATAATTCCTTCTGCATAAATTGTCTTTGTCATGCTATTCTTCTCCGTTTCAGTATAATTACTGTCTGCTATTATAACCGATTTTGAGCCGTATATTTGTACAAAGTTTAGCCTCAGGGCATTGCTAACCACACAAAAACTTGACAGCGACATTGCAGCAGCGCATACAGACGGACTGAGCTGAAGTCCGAACGGCGAAAAAATCCCTGCCGCCATAGGAATACCCAGCACATTGTAGAAAAAGGCCCAGAATAAATTCTGTTTTATATTCCGGAGTACGGCACGGCTGAGGCGAATTGCTCCCGTCAGTGCATGCAGACTGTCATTCATAAGCACAACTTCAGCAGAGTCTGCGGCAATATCTGTACCTCTGCCCATCGCAAAACCGACATCTGCCGCCTTCAAAGACGGTGCGTCATTTATCCCGTCTCCGACCATACCTGTAAAACCTTTCGACGAAAATCTGCGGAGAAGAAGTTCCTTCTCCTGCGGCAGAAGTTCTGCATAAAATTCTTCAATTCCTGCTTTCAGTGCGGTGGCTTTAACCGAACGCGCGTTATCGCCCGACAGCAGCACAGAATGTATGCCAAGTTGTCTTATTTCACAAATTGTCTGTGCTACATCAGCCTTTAGAGTATCGGAAAGAGCAATAACACCGAGTAGCTTTTCAGTACTGGCAACTGCAATTACAGTCTTGCCTTCATTTTCAAATCTCAGTATATCTCTTTCGGCTTCTGGCGAAATTACACTTACAGAACCAATATACGCAGGTTTCCCTGCACAAACTTTTCTGCCACAGATAACAGCCGAAACTCCGTGTCCAGCTATCTCCTTATAATTTTCAGCGTAAATTTCTCCAACACCCTTATTTTTCATAAAAGCGGAAATCGCTTTTGCTACCGGATGTGTACTTCTGTTCTCAAGCGCATATACAATGCTTTCAAAACCACTGTCATATGAAACAACATCTGAAACTTCCATGTTTCCGGCAGTAAGAGTACCTGTTTTATCTAGAGCCAGCAGAGTAATTTTACCAGTTTGCTCAATAGCTGCTGCTGTTTTGAAAAGTATCCCGTTTTTAGCGCCTAAGCCGCTTCCGACCATAATAGCAACAGGTGTTGCAAGTCCCAGCGCACACGGACAGGAAACCACAAGCACGGAAATCGAACGTGACAGGGCAAAGGCAATGTCACGTCCGGCGGCAAACCAACCGACAAACGTAAAAAACGCGATACAAATTACAAACGGCACAAAAACAGCGGCAACCTTGTCTGCTGTTTTTGCAACAGGCGCTTTCTGAGAAGCTGCGTCAGTTACCAACTTTATTATCTTTGAAAGTGCCGTGTCTTCACCAACACTGACTGCTCTTGCACGAACAAACCCGGATAAATTGACTGTGGCTGTGAAAACATTGTCTCCGACCGTTTTATCAACAGGGATACTCTCACCGCTTAAAGCTGACTCGTCAACAGAGGCATCTCCGCTGACAATAATACCATCGGCAGGAAACTTTTCACCAGCACGGACAACAAATTCATCACCGGCGCTGATTTCTGAAACTGTAATATGCTGTTCTTCACCGTCTCTTATAACAGTCGCAAAATCAGGCGCAAGTTTTGAAAGTCCTTTAAGTGCGTCTGTTGTTCTGCCCTTTGCATGCGCTTCAAGCATTTTACCAACTGTAATAAGCGTTAAAATCATCGCTGCGGACTCGAAATACAGATGCCCCTCAGTATTTAAAAGCACTGCGCAGGAATAAACAAAAGACGCTGAAGCACCAAGAGCCACAAGAGTGTCCATATTGGGAGTGCACCTTAAAAGTGCTATAAAACCGCTTGTAAAAAAATCCCTGTTGACAAACATAATCAATATTGTCAGTACAAGCTGTACGATGCCTGAAAAATAAAAATTATGTTTTATACCGAGCATGTGCCCCATTGAAAAATACATCAGCGGTAGAAGAAGACAAAGAGATACAAACAGCCTTTTTCTAAGCAGTTCCGTTTCAAATTGCATAAAATCCTTATCAGGTTTTATATAAAAGGACGCACCATAGCCGGCTTTATTTACGGCTAAAATAATATCCTGCGCATTACCGCCCTCAGTCTGCATGGAATTAGTCAGCAGATTTACGGCACAGAAAGTCACCCCGTTAACACTACTGACGGCTCTTTCTACAGTTGCTGCGCATGCTGCGCAATTCATACCGGTTATACTAAATTTTTGTGTCATTTCCGCCTCCGTGTAAACATCTGACTCTCGTCAATTTCATCTGCAATATAGTATAATTCATATATTCAATTTGTGCTGCGTATTGTTACGCAGCGGATAGGCGGTAAAAAATGAAAGGTTATTTTGACGGAGCTTCCCGCACAAACACGGGAGATGCAGGCGCAGGCAGCCTTCTGCTTGATGACGAGGGCACGGTTATCTGGACAAAAGCCGATTATCTGGGCGCAAAAACCAACAATGAAGCTGAATACACAGCGCTGATTAATCTGCTCACCGAAGCGCGCGCACGCAGTCTGCCGGTGCTTGATATATACGGTGACAGCAAACTTGTTGTATCACAGGTAACACATCAGTGGAAGATAACAAAACCGCATCTTTATGCCCTGGCAACCAAAGTTTGGGAACTTGCTGATGGTATGAAAGTTACCTTTACTTGGATCCCACGTGAGCAGAACAAACTTGCTGATGCGCTTTCCAACGAAGCAATAAACAAGAAAGGTTAATAACTATAAACATTTTTTATTGGTAATTTATCAAAGAAAGGGATAAATAAATGAAAGAACTCAAAAAATTCATACCAAGAACAGCAAAAGATGATGCCGCTGTATACGCGACAGTCGCAGAAATAATCGCAAAAGTCAGAAAGGAAGGCGATGCAGGAGTATCCTTCTACAATAAAAAATTCGGCGGACTTCCAGCAAAGAACTTCATTGTACCTGACAAGGAACTCGACAAAGCATTAAAGTCAGTGTCCCAGGAACTGCTAAAAGCCATAAAACTGTCAGCAAAGAACATCGAGAAATTCGCAAAAAAGCAGCTTGCCTGCATCAAACCGCTCAGAACTGATGTAATGAAAGGTGTATCACTCGGGCACAGTGTAATACCCGTAGATTCCGTATGCTGCTATGTTCCGGGAGGAAACCATCCTCTCTTTTCAACAGCGCTTATGCTTGCAATACCTGCAAAAGTCGCAGGTGTAACACGTATATGCGCTTGTGTTCCTCCCATGAACGGAAACAAACTGCCTCATCCCGTTACACTGGCAGCGCTTAAAATCGCCGGTGTTAATGAAGTCTATGCAACTGGAGGAGCCCAGGCAATAGCTGCAATCGCCTACGGCACACAATCCATCAAACCGGTAACAATGATAGTAGGTCCAGGCAATAAATATGTAACGGAGGCAAAACGTCAAGTGTTTGGAAAAGTTGGAATAGATTTTATTGCAGGGCCCAGTGAAGTTCTGGTAATAGCTGACGAAAACGCAAATCCGGCAATAATTGCAGCTGACCTTCTTGCACAGTCAGAACATGACAAAGATGCCTCAGGCATACTCGTAACTACCTCTGCGGCACTTGCAAAAGCAGTTGAAAAAGAAATTAAAGCACAGCTTAAAATGCTTGATACAGCAGATATTGCAAGTATATCATGGGAAAACAACGGACGTATTATCCTTGCGAAAAATCTCAGCGAAGCTTGTGAAATAGCAAATGAGATTGCCCCAGAGCATCTTGAAGTTGACATAAAAGACCCTAAGGCACTCAAATACAAACTCCGCAACTTCGGCTCACTTTTCCTTGGACAGGGCTCCGCAGAAGTTTTTGGCGACTATGATGCAGGTACAAATCACACGCTTCCTACTATGGGCGCCGCACGATACACAGGTGGAGTTTCCGTCTTTAACTTCCTCAAAATATGTACCTTCCAGAACATATCACCTGAAGGTGTCGTAAAAATCGGAAAAGCAGCAGTTATAATGGCTGAAAATGAAGGGCTTACAGCTCACGCAAACGCGGCACGTATCCGTATGAAATAATATCATTACATGATAATAAAAATCCTCCACAGGCTGAGATCTCCGTTAAAGATTCAGAATCAAAATTAAAAAAGGAGCAGACCGTAAGGTCTGCTCCTTTTTATAAACGTTTGTGTTATTTCGTTTTGTAACCGTCGTATTTCTTCTGTGCACCGGTAAGTGCTACGCAGTTGTTGATCATATCTTTAACTGACGTGCCTTTTTCCATTGTTTCAAGCCAGCCCTGTGCTTTGCTTGTAAGGGTTGCAGGCTCTGTTTTGCCAACAGACATTGTTGCTGTTGTCGGCCAGAACCAGCCGCCGTTTTCGTTGCGGCCCTGAAGCACTACGCGGATGTCACCCTGTTTTTTGGCTGCAGGAAGGTCGATACCTTTCTTGTTCTGGTACATAGCGACTGATGCGAGAAGACCTTCGTCGTCTTTGCGGACTCTGTTGACTACGAGAACGACTGCTGTGTCTTTGTATTCCGTCTGGAAGTTGAAGTCGCCCTGTGAGTCGCCGGCGCCGAATATAGGACCTCTGCCTTTGTACAGCGGGCGGATAATTTTGTCGACTGTTGCGACTTTACCCGGGCCTTCTGTCTGCGGGTGGAGATCATAGTCGTATTCGTTCGTGAGAACGCCGCCTTTTTCTTTGTTGGTCATAGCCGTGATGCCGTCTACGCCTTTGAGGTTCCATGCGGGAACTGTCGCGCAGATAACGTCAAGATATGAAGCTGAGCAGAACCAAACGTCGATACCGTTTTCTTCGAGGCAGACGAGGAGTTCCTGCATTTCAGGCGTGACTGTTACTGAGTTGTTGTGTTTAATTGTAAGCTGTCCGGCTTCTGACGGATATTTCTTTGAATCCGGGCTCTGCCATTTAATCTTCTTCCACTGTGTCGGGTCTTTGAGCTGTCTTTCGTGTGACAGTCTGTGTGATTCAAGGGCAAGCTGCTGAACCTGTGCGCGTGTCATACCTTCGAAGAGGTAGCTCGTCCACGGATAGCCGATTGCTGTTGAGTAGCTGCTTACGATTGCGTCATGGAGCCACCAGACTTTTGTTGCGAATTCTTTCCAGTCGTCTGAGTCGATCCATTCTTTCATTTTGCTTTCTTTTGAGTTGTCCGGCGCGACGTAGCCTTTATCATAGAGTTTCTTGTAGGCTTTTGCGGCGTCTCTTGCAACTTTGGCAACCGTCAGATGACCCCATTTTTCGCCGAGGTCCATGTTGACATCAGGAATACCTGTTGTGAGAAGCGTGTACATACGCTCCGGTTTGGCAGCGAAACGAAGGCGTTCGAACATATAGAAATATGTTTCCTGACCGACGTCGTTGATTGAAACCGTGTTGTCGAAGTCAAAGACTGCGTACGGTTTGCAGTTCGGGTCGTAACCCTTGCTGTTTTTACCGTACATATCGAACATCTGGTTGATGACTTTTTTGACGTTCGGTTCCCAGTTTTTGCTTGTCAGATATGCTGTTTTGCCTGCCGCAAATGCAACTGACGAGAAAATCATGGCAAAAATCATGGCGAATGCAAAAATTCTTACTGATTTTTTCATTGGTTGTTTTCCCCTTTCTGATTTCGTTGTACTTGTTATGTTGATTGTTGCCTGGTACTTATAACTGTTCAGCTGTTCTTACAAACCGAAAACTTTTGGCAGGACAAGTTTCGGCAGAGTAAGCGACAGCGCAGGCACAAACGTTGTGAGCAGAAGAACCGGCAAATATGCGAAAACCAGAAGAATAAGAATCGGTTTGAGCATTGTGTTGATTTTCGCATTGCAGATACGTCCGCTGAGGTAAAGCATAGGAGCCGTAGGAGGCGTGAGGTTGCCAAGTCCGAGGTTTACACCGAGTATTGCGGCAAAGTGAACCGGATGGACACCAAGCGATGTAACTATCGGAAGCAGAATCGGCGTGCAGAGAAGAATTCCGCTGACGTCGTCCATAAGCATGCCTATGATAACCATAAATACGTTAACAAGTATAAGGATAATATATTTGTTGTCGGTTATAGAAAGCAGCCAGTCAGCAATCTGCTGCGGGACATCTTCCATAACCATAAGGCGGCTCATCATCATGACCATGAAGAACATAACCATAACGACACCAGTGGTGGTACCAGTTTCTATAATAGCATCTTTCAGCCCCTTGAAATCCATTCCTTTGTAAATGAAAAGACCTACAGGGATAGCGTAAAGAACGCTGACTGCAGCTGCCTCTGTCGGAGTCATTATACCACCGTATATACCTCCGAGGATAATAACAGGCATAAGCAGTGACGGAAAACCGATTTTGAAGTTCTTTCTCGTACTGATAAACCATTCAGACATTGTCTGTTCTTCTCTGACCTTAATATCCATGTGCCTTGTCATAACCGCATTGCAGGCGCAAAGCAGTATAACAAGAAGAATGCCGGGACCTACTGTTGCAAGGAAGCATGCAAGAACAGAGGTGTTGCTTGACCATGCATAAAGAATCTGCGCTGAACTCGGCGGGATAAGAAGCCCGAGCGGGCAGGCTGCCGCAAGCAGTGAAGCAACGTAGCCTCTTTCATAACCGGCGGAAAGAAGTCTTGGCTGCATCATGGCACCTATGCAGGAAAGCGTTGCAGAGGCTGAGCCTGAAATTGAACCGAAAATTGCGCTTGTAACTACAGAAACTGCGCCAAGTCCGCTTCTGATACGGCCTGTGAACGATTCGACGACACCGATAAGGGCTTCTCCGATTTTACTCTTTTCCATAATACCGCCGGCAAGAATAAACAGCGGCATGGCAAGAAGCACGACAGAGTTAATCTGACCGTAGGCCGCATTAAGCAGAAAGTCGGTTTGATATTCGAGAGAAAACGCAAGCCAAATAACAGTTGCACCAAAAGAGAAAGGTATTGGCATACCTATGACAAGGCAGACTATAAGTACAACAATTCCTATAAGTACCTCAGTCATCAGTCATTTCCTCCTTTCAGTGCTGCAAGCTCCGCTTTGGTGGGAGCCGTAATTTCAGGATATTTAGCTTTAAGCTCTTCAGAAACATAATCGTCTTCTTGGGGTTCAGTATAATAACCCTTGCCAAAATACGTTCGTGTGTTTCTGAAAAAATAGTAGGCGTGATAGAATTCCATCAGCAGCATGCCAAGGAATATTGCGCTGTGTGAAATAGAAATAGGTATTTTCAAAGATGTTGTAAGCGGATTTTTTTCAAGCGAGAAGATAAGCATCTGCGCTGCCCAAACAAGCACAACTGTATTAACGGCAAGCGTCGCAAACTCAGCAAGAAGTCCTATAGCATCCTTTACTCTCATATTTTTGATATACATCTTCATAAGGTCTGCTTTGATATGGCTGTTTTCATAACTGCCGTGAGCAGCTCCGATAAAATACAGCCAAAACGCAAACAGGAGAATAATTTCATCTGATCCGTAGAAATTGCTGCCAAGTACGTAGCGCATAAAAACTGCAACAATAATTGTAAGCGTTGACATCATATTGCAGACAACGATAACAAAACGTGTCAGTTTAAGCAGCAGTTTCCAGAATCCTGTATTCTCTAAATTCATTTGTTGCTGCACCTCTTTCATGCAAAATTGCAGAAAGGGCGTCTCCGTGCGAACACATAGGGAGAGTTTGCACGGAGCAGCGCCCTGAAAAGCGATAACTATTTAACTGAATCCGTAAGGTTCTTCAGCGTATCTTCCCCGATATTCTTTTTAAGTTTCGGCCATGTCGTTGTTCTTACTTTATCAACGTAAGCTTTCATTTCCTGGTCACTGATGGTTTCAACTTTTACACCATATTTCTTAAGGTCCTCGATGGCCTTTTTGTCAAGTTCTTCAGCAACCTTGTAGCTGTTTTCAGCTTCCTTGGCAAATGCTTCGGTAACAATCTTTTTCTGTTCGTCAGTCAACTTGTCAAATGTCTTTGCGCTTGTGAAATAGCCGATATTTTCAGCAAAGA
The DNA here is from genome assembly GCA_045642025.1 of Synergistaceae bacterium. Taxonomy (GTDB): domain Bacteria; phylum Synergistota; class Synergistia; order Synergistales; family Synergistaceae; genus Equadaptatus. The sequence continues at coordinate 5,844 of JAZUIB010000002.1, read as the reverse complement.
TGTTGTAGCAGACATAATGCTTGATAACATCACGGAAGTCTGTGTATGCAAGCTGCGGTGTAAGACCGATAGCACCGTCGCAGACACCTGTCTGCAATGAACTGTAGAGGTCGGAATACGGAATTGTTGTTGCGCCGAATCCCATATCATTTACAACGAGATTATAAACTTCAATTGCCGGTGCGCGGACTTTTGAAGCCTTCTGAGCTGATGCGTCCTGGTATTTGTCAGGAAGCTTCGTGTATGCAATACCGATAAGACCTTCAACATAGATACCCATGAGTTTGACGCCAAGTTTTTCATGAACCTGTCCGTAGGTTTTTGAGAAATATGAGTCTGCCCCGAAAACCTTCGGCAGATCCTGATAACCGGAAACGAGATAAGGAATAAAGTTCATCTCAAGCTTTGAGTCATATTCGCTCGGAATAGGAATAAGAGCCATATCAACGGCGCCTTTCATAAGGTCCTGATATGTAACCGTGTAGTCACCGAGCTGGCTTGACGGATATATCTTGATTTTAATCTCGCCTTTTGTCTTTGTTTCAATTTCTTTGGCTATACGCTCCAGGGATGCATAACCAGGATGTGATGTGTTGTAGTGCGTTGCAAGACGAAGTCTCTGTGTTTTTGCTGTGGAGCCTGAGTCGCCTCTCATAAATGCGAAAGCGACTGCTAAAATAGCAATAACTAATACTGAAATACCGAGAATTTTCTTCATACGTACTGCACCTCTCTCAATTTTTGTTGTGTAACCGAAAAAACACAGAAAGCCTGCAAAAGCAAAAAAGCTTTTACAGGCTTACTTACAATTAGTCGCGGACGCCTTCGCGGACGTATTTGATAAGCTGCTCTTTGTTCATACCAGCGATACCGAGATCTTCTGCGGTAAGACCCTCTTTGCGCCAGTCTTTTTCATGGATAATGTTGTAGATGTCAATGCAGGAATTCGTTGTAGGCATTGAAACACCAAGAATTTCGCCGACTGCTGCCCAAGGAACAAGACCGAACGGGCAATCTTCCGTGAGATATCTGTCCCAAATGCTGTTAGGACCGCAAATCGGGGTAAGTGAAATTGCGCCGTGTCCTGCAGCATAGAGCTGTTTCCAGTTGAAACCTACCGGCATGCCGCTGAAATCTTCCATCGGTGTAAGGTGATATCCAAGTTCTTTGCCAACTGCTTTGCGTTCCTGGTCAAGAACAATGTTAACTTTGCAGGCTGACGGTGTCCAACCGTGCTCATAAACGAAGAAGTTGAAAAGATGATGTTCGATTGATGTAACAGAAAGGAGACACGGACCTGTATGCCATGCAGGGTTCACGATTGAAAGACCGCTCTCGAGAACGTCGTTGTAAACCTTAACGAACGGGAAGAGATCTTCACGCATTTCATCGATAAGAGCAGGTCCTGCGCTTGCAGGCATAAAGCCGATATTGACGTCGTTTCTGCCGTAGAATTCTACTCTGCCTTCACCTTTAAGACGCGTATCATACGGAAGGTTGTTAACATCAGCGATAACAGGGCAGTCTTTTTCTCCGAACACCTTGCGGAGCTGAAGTGCTGCAAATGCGCCCGGGAACACAACGATAATCTGGTCTTTTTTGACTTTGCCTTTAAGAAGCTGTGCATATCCAGCGTGTGCAAATGCCGGTGTAACGATGACGATATAACGGCATCCTTCGATTGCTTTTTCGATATCATCTGTTACCATATTAAGTTTTACAGGACCCGGTTTCTCGAACAGACCGGTCATTTCGATTGTCTGCGTCTCGAATACCTTTTTCATTTTGTCCTTGTACTGCGGCATTTCATAGAAATTAACCGTGTGGCCTTTGACTGTGAAATCGGCAGCCATAGTATGTCCGCCGTTTCCTCCTCCGAGTATTGCTATTTTTTTCGGTGTCATTTTATAGCCCTCCTAAAAATAATGTTGGTATAGTTGTTTTCGCCGGCACCCAACCGACGATAAAATTATAATTTAGGCACATCTTACAGACTATATAGCATTTTGCTAATTATTTATAAAATACCAATATTTTTTTTGTGATAACAAAACAACAAAACGCCCAAATACAGTATTGGCAAGCACACACAAGAATATGCAATTTTTGCCGCTGTACACTGCTAAATCTGCTTTGAATAGAGCGCTATATATGCTGCGACGGCATTGTTAAAAGTACGCAAATCAAGCCCCGTAACCTTCTCAAAACGGTTCAGCCTGTAACAGAGTGTATTTTTGTGAATATTCAGCTGTCTTGAGGCAAGCGTCTGGTTAAAATTTGACTCACACCACACTCTGACCAGCTTTATCAGTTCTGCAGAATCCTTCTGCTGCATAAGTCCTGCCAACTGTTCCTCTACAAAACTGCCTGAGGCATCCTGAGGTATTCGGCATATCAGCTTCTCAAGATTAAATTCACCTATAAACAAACAACCTGTCTGCTGACGTTTAAGTGCTACCTCCCATGCGAGTTTCGCATCCTCATAGCTCTTCTTAAGTTCCTTGGGGGAAACGGCACATCTGCCAATACCTGCCGTTAACCTGCATCCACACTGACCAAGCTGTTCTCCGAGCATATTACATCTGCGTTTAAGCAGTTCAACATATTTATCTCTGTTTTCCTTCAGGGAAACAAACACCACATAACGTTCCTCACCAACACATACCCGTATATCCTCTGCCCCACCAAACTGCTGTTTAATCATCACATGATAATCAAATCCGGAGACCATAGACAATTTTTTTGACCTTTTAATGTCTGCGGCAGGAGCGTTGCGATAATCCAAAAAAATTGCCGCACGCGGAATTGTCATATCATAGCCAAGCATTGTGCAATGAGAAATAAAATTACTTTCCGATTCTGCACCGGCATCTATATTGATGAGCCCCCGCAAAAGCTCAAGTCTGTCCTTATTTTTCAGAATTGCAGAATCCTTGATAACCTCGGTTCTCACGAGCATCTCGGCAAATAATTTAATAAGGTTTCCATACTTCAGCACCTCATCCGGAGTCCCTGTAATGCCAACAGTACCCATTACCTCATTATTGATAACAATAGGCATTGTAACTCCTGGCTGAGTGCCCTGAAGTTTAGCGGCCATGCTCTTATTATGATAAAGCTGGCGGCAGTACTTCATTGCCTCAATCGATGCCTCATGAAAATCTCCGACTCGCCCCTCCTGTGACGAGCCGATAACTATTCCCTTCCGGTTTGTAATAATGACCGAATAATTAATAATACCGCTTGCCTGTTTACAAATGCTCTGTGCGATGCGTTCCAGCATAATTGTCAGCCTCATTTCACTTTAGCGTTACCTATTACACATTATAACTGCTTTGTAACAATAGCACAAGATATTAATATCTAAAACAAATGTGTACCATTAAGATAATACTTGCATTACACACGGCAATTCAGTACAATATATGAGCAAAACAAATTCAGCCGTACTACTAACAGGAAAGGAGTCCCTTAACTAATGAAACTGAAAAAAGCAGCAGTTGCAATCCTTATAGCATTCATCTCAGCCGCCATAGCAGGTTCAGCCGGTTACGCCGCTGCCGAAAAAAAACCAAAAATCAAAGAAAGCAAACAGACCAAACAGCTTCGCAGCCAGTTCCAAAAAATCATGCACAGCTGGGTTCGTTCGGAAAACAGACGCGATTCCGACAACAGCCAAACAAGTTACGTTGAAGTTGAAGCGGCGTTCTTCTCACCTGAATACATCGAAGCACACGTTCAAGATCAAGCGCAGCAGAACCTTTGGACAGAACAGGAACTCGAAGACTACAAATACAAATATCTGCAGACACTTCAGTTAGACAAAACAATTCCGTTCCTCATTCGCATAGACAATGCTGCAGAATCAATGCATATGTCACCGTTTGACAACATAGTCAAAATGCGCATAGGCAGCAAAACCTACAAAGCAATAAACTATGACAAACGTTTTAACTTCCGTCTCCTAGGCGAAATCGAAGGCCTTGTATTCTTCCCGCGCTACGACGAAAAAACAGGCAAACCTTTGATTCCCGAAAAAGGCGGCACAGTACAGCTTGAATTCAACTCCTTTATGAGCCCTATCCTCAAAAGCAACATCAACCTCATGTGGTCACTCGGCAATCAGGATATCAACAGACTTTACCAGGGTAAAACGGCAGCACGCCTTGAAAGCGACCGTATGCTGGAACGTCTTGAAAGAGTCAAAAAAGAAAAAGAGGCAATCGATGCCAAAAACCGTTCAATGCAACAGGAAATCGATACCATCCAGAAACGCCTCGACGAACTGCAGAAACAGCAGTAATACATAACCAAACAAACATTAAACACAAGACACAAACAAGCGGAGACTGATTTAACTCAGTTCCCGCTTGTTTTAATTAACTGTTAAATTTTTCTTCCTGTCAAGCCGTAAACTACTGCTTTCCCAATTTAATCGTGAATAGTTGAGATAAAATTCACTATCAAATTGGATTCTCTATAATATACGACAACTGCCTCAAAGATTTTTATAAAATCAGCAGAACCACCTTACCTCGTCAATAATACAGAATACTAATAAAATAACACGTACAATGAGGTGCGAGGGTAACACCAAAAAAAGAAATCCCGACCGAAGATTAGTGTGAGGGTAACACTATAAAGAAATCACGGCTGAAGACAAGCCCTCATTACGAGGGCTTTATTCTTTGCAAGAGATTATCCCACCCTAAAATACTTCCACAAATAATTTGAAATTGTTGAATAACAAAGCACACAAAAAACAGGAACCCTTTCGGGTTCCTGTTTAGTTAGACAAAGTTTTCTAAGATAGTTTAACCTAAATTAGAATTTGACGTCGGTCTGAAAGAATACGACGCGGTCCTTGCCTTTGAGACCTTCGTAGTCGCCTGTCCGTACATCTTTGAATATGCCAAAAAGGCTGTATTTTCGGCATATCTTGTTGTTAAAAATAAGGATAAATTTTCGAAAATTTTGTATTTTGTATAATATCACCGTTATCGATCTCCTTTTCTGAAAGGAGGTGAGTTCCATGAGAGATATCACAATCTCTCTCATTGTTTCTGTCGCGGCGAGTGTAATAGCCTATTACATTTGCAAGTGACTGGACAGAAAACGAAATCGATAACCAGCCCAAAAGCAAATCCCCCGAGTGCCATCGGGGGATTTACTGTGAATCCATGAGTCACAATCTCTCTTGTGTTGCTTACAACAAGAATTATAACATTACCGATAAAATCGTCAAGTGCAAAAAACTGGAATCCCAGAAAGGGAAAAACAACAGAACTGCTCTGCTGCGTCTCTAAAAGGTAATCCTAAATCGAAATTTGACAGTATAATTTAACAGTTGTCGCACTCCTATTCTGGCAACAGAAGGGAGGTGTTGATATGCACAGTTATCTCACGTTTCTTATGTCTGTTGTGGCAAGTGTAGCTGCTTACTACATTTGCAAATGGCTGGACAGACACAAATAGGCGGCAATCAGCCTAACAAAATCCCCCGACTGCTCTCGGGGGATTTCATCTGCTGATATGTTAGTCATCTCACGTTGTGTTGCTTACGTCAAAAATTATAACATCATCGGTAAAATCGTCAAGTGCAAAAAAACAGGAACCCTTTCGGGTTCCTGTTTAGTTAGACAAAGTTTTCTAAGATAGTTTAAGCTAAATTAGAATTTGACGTCGGTCTGGAAGAATACAACGCGATCTTTGCCTGAGAGACCTGCATATTCGCCTGCGTACCTGCATGGCGTACCTGCATACATAAAAAAGAAAACAAAAGCAACAGTTTGACAAAGTCGCAATACCCTGTATAATATCCTTAACAAAGAGGTGTTGCCGGCA
>JAZUIB010000001.1:0-7972 GCA_045642025.1 Synergistaceae bacterium | reverse complement strand
AAATGTATCCGCATGCTTACATTTATTCCTCTTGAAGAAATCGAAAAGATGGAAAAATGGGATAGCGCGAGAATTAACGAAAAAAAAGAACTTCTTGCGTACTCGCTCACAGAACTGGTTCACGGCAAAGAGGAAGCAGACAAAGCCAAAGAGGCTTCCTATGCGCTGTTCTCTGGTGAAGGTGATGATTCCAATATGCCTTCAACTGAAATTCCTGCATCGGAAATTCCTGCAGAAGGACTTGCCGTAGCCGATATTTTGGTTCGCTGCGGACTTGCAAAGAGCAGAGGAGAAGCAAAACGTCTTGTAGAACAGGGGGGTATCACCATTAACGGAAGCAAGGCAGAAAATGCAAATGCACTTGTTGCCTCTGCCGATATCTCAGACGGAATAAAAATTCGTAAAGGTAAAAAGATTTATCACAGATTTATTGCAGATCAGCAGTAAACAATAAATAATCTATCGGAGGAATTGAAAATGAGCAGTGAAATCAAAGGATGCAACGTCGGTAAAAAGTGCCGAGTACACTACAAAGGCACCTTTAATGACGGAACTCAGTTTGACTCGTCATACGACAGGGGAGAACCGCTGGAATTTACCTGTGGTGCTGGACAAATGATAAAAGGCTTTGATGCTGCGGTGGCAGACATGAAAATTGGAGAAGAAAAAGATATTCATCTCATGCCTGAAGAAGCCTACGGAAACGTAAATCCTGATGCTGTTTTCACAGTAGAAATTGCTAAAACACCAGGTGCAGACCAGGTTGAAGTTGGGCAACGTGTATATCTTCGCGACGGTTACGGCAACCCTGTGCCTGTTAAAATTACGGCAAAAGACGATAAAACTGTAACCTTTGACGGAAACCACGAAATGGCAGGCAAAGAGTTGAATTTCCATGTCGAACTTGTAGAAGTAAAATAAAAAGGAGTGTTGTCATGCTAACAAAAGATATTCGTTATATCGGGGTTAACGATCACCAAGTTGAACTGTTTGAAGGACAATATGTAGTTCCTAACGGAATGGCGTACAATTCATACCTCATTTTAGACGAAAAAATTGCCGTTATGGATACTGTTGACGTCAAATTCGGTGAAGAATGGCTGAATAAAATATCCGCTGAGCTTAGCGGAAAACAGCCGGATTATCTCATTGTTCAGCACATGGAGCCTGACCACAGCGCCAATATCCTTACCTTCCTCAAATACTATCCAAATGCGACAGTTGTCGGAAATGTAAAAACATTTATGATGATGGAGCAGTTCTACCCTGAAACAAAAGACTGCAAACGCCTTATTGTCAGCGACCAAGACACACTTTGCCTTGGCAGTCACACTCTCACTTTCGTATTTGCGCCGATGGTGCACTGGCCGGAAGTAATGGTAACCTATGACAGTACGGACAAAGTCCTTTTTTCGGCAGACGGCTTCGGGAAATTCGGCGCTCTTGACGTTGAAGAAGAATGGGACTGCGAAGCCCGCCGCTATTATTTCGGTATAGTTGGAAAATACGGTGTGCAGGTTCAGAAGCTTCTCAAAAGTGCTGCAGATTTTGATATACAGATAATTTGCCCGCTGCATGGTCCGATTCTTGCTGAAAATCTTGAACACTACATCGGACAGTACGATACATGGTCGTCATACCGTCCAGAATCCAAAGGAGTATTCATTGCCTTTGCGTCCGTGTACGGACACACAAAAGAAGCGGTAGAACGGCTGGCTGAGACACTTGCTGCAAAAGGTGAAAAGGTGGTTGTTTCTGATCTTGCAAGAGAAGACATGGCAGAATGTGTTGAAGATGCCTTCCGCTATGACCGTCTAGTGCTTGCATCAACAACCTACAATGCCGGAGTGTTCCCCTTTATGGAAACCTTTATTAACGCTCTTACAGAACGCGGATATCAGAATCGCAAAATAGCGTTCATCGAAAACGGTTCGTGGGCTCCGGCTGCGGCGCGCGTTATGAAAGCGGCTTTTGAAAAGAGTAAAAACATAACATTTGCAGAAGAAACAGTCACTATCCGTTCAGCCATGGACGAACAGACAAAAACTGCCATAAAGAGGCTTGCAGACGAACTTAGCGCATAAGTTTGCATAACAGGAATAAAAACGGCAGCCACTGTTTATTTTCAAACTGTGACTGCCGTTTTATATTTGTATATAAATAAATTACAAAAGTTACAAAACTAACTCAAACTATGTGTGATTTTATTGTCTTTTTACAGTATTTATGTTATTATCTACTAAAATTTGCTTTTTATCTTACTCCATAGAAAGGACGATGTATCACATGGCAGAAAAACGTGTATGGCTCTTCAGAGAAGGTAACGCAGATATGCGCGCACTTCTAGGCGGCAAAGGCGCAAACCTAGCGGAAATGACAAATCTCGGCTTGCCTGTTCCTCCGGGACTGACAATTACAACAGAGGTTTGCATGGACTACATCAACCACGGTAATAAAATGCCGGAAGGCTTGATGGACGAAGTTATTATGGCACTTAGAGAAGTAGAAGAAAAGGCTGGCAAGAAATTCGGTGACAAAACAAACCCGCTTCTTGTTTCAGTACGTTCAGGCGCAAGAATTTCAATGCCTGGAATGATGGAAACTATACTTAACCTAGGTCTCAACGATGAAACAGTTGAGGCTATGATTAAACTCACAAACAACCCGCGTTTCTGCTACGACTCATACAGACGTTTCCTCACAATGTTCGGTTCCGTTGCGTGGGAAATGGATAGACAGAAATATTTTGAATCGGAAGTCGAAAAAGTCAAAATCCGCGAAGGTGTTACCTCGGATACTGAGGTTTCGGCGGAAGGTTGGAAATCGCTCATTCCGGTTTACAAACAGACAATCAAAGAAGTAACAGGCAAGGATTTTCCGCAAGATCCCTATATCCAACTCCAGGAAGCAATCGAAGCTGTTTTCCGTTCATGGAACATACCGCGCGCTGTCGCATACAGAAATATGAACAAAATCGACCACAACTATGGCACGGCAGTCAACGTTCAGACAATGGTATTTGGCAACATGGGCAACGACTGTGCGACAGGCGTTTCTTTCACACGCAACCCTGCAACCGGCGAAAACAAATTCTACGGTGAATACCTAGTCAATGCACAAGGAGAAGACGTCGTCGCCGGTATCCGCACACCGAAAAAAATAGCTGAACTCGAAGGCGATATGCCTGATATCTATAAACAGTACACAGACATCGCCAAACAGCTTGAAAAAGGCTATCACGACGTTCAAGATATGGAATTCACCATCGAACGCGGCAAACTTTGGATACTCCAGACACGTAACGGTAAAAGAACGGCAAAAGCTGCAATCAAAATCGCCGTTGATATGTACAACGAAGGACTTGTCACAAAAGAACAAGCAGTAATGCTTGTTGACCCTTATGCGGTTTATCAGGTGCTTCTTCCGTGCTTCAACCCTGCAGCAGTTAAATACGCGCATAAAATCGCAAAAGGCGTCAACGCCTCACCAGGCGCTGCAGTCGGCAAAATCGTATTTGACACAGAAGAAGCCGCACAGCGTGGCGGAGCAGGCGAAAAAGTCATTCTCGTCCGCGTTGAAACCTGTCCTGACGACATTCACGGTATGGCGGTAGCGCAGGGCGTTCTTACACTTCGCGGCGGTGCAACTTCACACGCGGCAGTCGTTGCAAAAGGCATGGGCAAACCCTGTGTTTCAGGCTGTGAAGACCTAATTATCGACCTTGACAACGAAACTATCACAGCAACAGACGGTTCAGTATTCCGCAAAAATGACATTATCTCCCTCGACGGAGGCACAGGTGAAGTCATGGAAGGCGCAGTTGAAATGGTCGAAGCAGGTATAGACGCTGACTTTGAGACCTTTTTCAGCTGGGTGCACGAAATCAAACAGCTCAGAATAGAAGCCAACGCTGATACACCGAAGGATATTGCAAACGCAAACAAATTCGGCGCTGAAGGAGTAGGACTCTGTCGCACAGAACACATGTTTATGGATCCCGAAAGACTTCCGTGGGTACAGAAAATGATTATCGCAGGTACAGCAGAAGCGCGTCAGGAAGCTCTCGATAAACTTCTGCCGATGCAATATGAAGATTTCTACTCAATGTTCAAGGCACTTGGTGACAAACCGCTCACAGTTCGTCTCCTTGATCCGCCTCTCCATGAATTCCTTCCAGACAAAGAAGACCTCATCGCTGAAGTCGCGACACTTAAAGCACTTGGCAAAGACAGCAGCGAAAAAGAAAACATGCTTCGCATAGTCGAAGGACTTTCTGAAACAAACCCGATGATGGGACTTCGCGGTTGCCGTCTTGGGCTAACCTATCCGGAAATCAACGTAATGCAGGTACGCGCAATCTTCTCAGCATGCTGTGACCTCAAAAAAGAAGGACACAAAGTACAACCTTGGGTTATGATACCGCTTATCGGACACGTCAACGAACTTAAGGTTGTCAAAGATGAACTTGTCCGTGTTGCCAAAGAAGTAATGGCTGAAAAAGGTGTCGAAGTAGAATACAAATTCGGTACAATGATTGAAATTCCGCGCGCGGCACTCACAGCAGACGAAATCGCACCGTACACAGAATTCTTCTCATTCGGTACAAACGACCTTACGCAGATGACCTTCGGTTATTCACGTGACGACGCTGAAGGCAAATTCCTCAAAAACTACGTCGAAAAGAAGATACTCCCTGCCAATCCGTTTGAGACACTCGACATCAAAGGCGTGGGACAGCTCGTTGAAATGTCAATGGAAAAAGGCCTTAAAGTCAACCCGTTGCTCCTTGGCGGTGTATGCGGAGAACACGGAGGAGACCCTGACTCAGTCAAATTCTGCCACAGAATAGGGCTTGACTACGTCTCCTGTTCACCATTTAGAATCCCACAGGCTGCACTTGCTGCAGCCCAAGCAGTTATCGAAGCAAAAAAATAATTACATTTGTGAACAAAACAGCGACCCTATCAAGGGTCGCTGTTTTGTTCAATGAAGTCTTGCACTTATTTATTTATTTTTATAATTTTGTAGCAGTTTTTCGTACTGGTTAGAGTCTGACGGATTATCGCCATTTGGTGTTTCTTGAGAAGCAGAAGGTGACTGAGAAGAAGATTCATCCTGATGTTTGTCCGAATGCTCATGTTTTTCCTGCTGCGAAGACTGTGCAGATTCAGGCTGTCTTGTATGAACAGGTTGTGTGGGTTCCTGTTCCTGTGGAATAACAGGAGTAGTTGTAGCATCTACAGTCGTGGTATCTTCCGAAAGAATCATCTGTCCTGAGAAGGATGCAATAGTTTCTGCTACTTTGTTGCTATCTTGATACATTTCGTCATCTTCAATTTCATCTGATGGTATGGATCGATATTTATAGCGGGTTGACTCGTCATCTACAGAGGCAAGGAGTAACTGAGGCGCATTGCTATCTGATTTTGCAGCAGCAGAACTACCTCCATGCCATGGGCAGTATGCGCTTGGTGCACTTCCTGCCGGAAGTAGAATAGTTGTAGCCCTGCACCCTGACGAAGCAATAAAGCCTGTTTGTTTGCACACACGAACCTCTTCAACTGCGGCATCTGACGGCAACGTAAATGATGGCGGAGTTTTTAATTGTTTCACAGCATAACTCATAAATGTCCTCCAAACGGGACCTGCTGCTGAAGTTCCTGTCGCATGACCTCCCATGGAAGTATTGTTATCATTTCCTGTATATATTGCTGTTACAATCTTAGGGGCACCGCCAACAAACCATGCTCTAGTCCAATTGTTTGTTGTACCTGTTTTACCGAAACACTGGTAACCACTAATATTCATATTTGCGCCTGTCCCCCAGCGCATAACCTGCTCGAGAAGTGAACGCATCGTAACTGCTGTTGTCGTAGAGATAACATTCTTTATGTCAGGCTGATTACGTTCAATAATTTTGCCCGCATTGTTTTCAATTTGCATTACACCGTAAGGTTTAACTCTGTATCCATTATTGGCAAAAACAGAATATGCTATGCACATTTGCAAAGGTGTAACTCCTGATGAGCCTAGTGATATGGTTAAATTTTTTGAAAGATATTTATCGGAAAGACCAAGCCTAACGGACATATCCACAATGCTGTCTACAGTTATAATTTCTCCAAGTCTAGCAGCAGGAGTGTTTAGAGACTTAGCAAGGGCTGTCATAAATGAAACCTCACCGCTGTACTTTCCTTTATTGTAGTTAGATGGAGTCCATTCTCCTATGCGAAGCGGTGCATCAAGCAGATGGTCTACGGCTCTGTATCCTTTTTCAAGCGCGGTTACATAGACAAATGGCTTAAAAGATGAACCTGGCTGTTGATATGCTTGAGTTGCTCGGTTGAATTGGCTTTTTGAAAAATTACGACCGCCGACCATAGCAATAATTTCTCCAGTTTCAGGGTTCAGGGAAACAAGAGCGCCCTCGTGAGGCATCTTGGAAATGAGCTGCTCAGCCTTTTCCTGAACTTTCATATCAATGGTAGTATAAATTTTAAGTCCGCCTCTATAAACCATATCGGCGCCATAAGTTGGAAGCAGATGTTTAAATAGAAGATAATTAACAAAATAAGGTGCATGAGATATATAGATGCCAGGTTCCTGACGTTTACCTTTTCCGGCTCTTTTTCCTGGCTTTGCCGCTTTGTTATAATCTGCCTGTGAAATCCAGTCTAAATCAAGCATACGCTTAAGAACGTACAGCTTTCTTATGTTGGAAAGATTGGGATTTTTGATAGGAGAATATTTTTCAGGAGCTGCAATTAAACCGGCAAGGGTAGCGCTTTCAGCAATATCAAGATCTTTGGCATGTTTGCCGAAATAATGCTGAGCCGCTGAATCAATGCCGTAATTCCCGTGTCCCATATATATAGTATTAAGATAGAGTTCAAGAATTTGGTCTTTTGAATACACGTTTTCGATGCGAAGTGAAAGTATTGCTTCTCTTATTTTTCGAAGCATAGTCTTTTCGCTTGACAAGAAAAGATTTCTTGCAAGCTGCTGAGTTATGGTACTACCGCCTTGATGCGCTCCAAGGTGAAAAATATTTACAAATGCTGCACGTACAATTGCTATAGGTCTTATTCCACTATGCTCATAGAAAGAACTGTCTTCGGCTGCAAGAATAGCCTTCGTCATCCACGGAGAGATATTATCAAGTTTTACAATATTTCTGTTCTCAAGAAACAATCTTGCCAACTCATCACCATTTCTGTCATAAATAACAGTCGCAATACTTGGCTTATGAGCAAGAATTTCCTGCGAGTTGGGGAGATTATGAGTAATAATCACTATTGTCGCTGTAAGGATAATAACAACAGCAGTAGCAAGTGCGGTAAAACATAAAAAGATTTTCTTAATTGTTGAATATTCCTTTATTATATTCTTAACAGCAAACTTGCGATCAAAATAATCGAAGGTTTCATTATCAGTTGTTTTAGATTTGCGCATTGTACTGCCATCCTTTTATAGTATAGTTTTGTGTTTAAAATTAACATCAGGTCAAAGACTGTCCAGAGATTTACTCTAAATTGCTTTTATTATACTGCCAGTTGTTGTCCTTGTGTTAACCTACTTATTATCATTTTCATAGGATAAATCAAGAAACAACACTGTCATTGTTTAAGCACATGAACACATCACAAGCTTTTGTACAGATAGATTTTACATCACAATAACATCTATGCCAATATATCAAAAAAAATAAAATAGGGGGTTGCAATATTTGAAATATCGTAGTATATTATTTCGCGTCGTCGCGGAAAAATGTTTCCAAAGCGGTTAGCACCTTGCCAATAGAATACAGTACGTAAGTAATAACTAATGAGTTTCCAGAATCAAACGGAGAGTTTGATCCTGGCTCAGGACGAACGCTGGCGGCGTGCCTAACACATGCAAGTCGAACGAAGAGAAGGAGCTTGCTCCTTTGATTAGTGGCGGACGGGTGAGTAACGCGTAAGAAGCTGTCCGA